>CADCWB010000087.1 GCA_902806295.1 uncultured Sphingomonas sp.
GCCTGGCGCCGGGCAGCAAGGTGGTCACCGATTATCTGCGCGCGAGCGGGCTGGAAGAGGACCTTAATGCCCTCGGTTTCGACCTGGTCGGCTATGGCTGCACGACGTGCATCGGCAATAGTGGGCCGCTGCCCGAGCCGATCAGCAAAGCGATCAATGACAACGACCTGGTGGCCGTCAGCGTCCTATCGGGGAACCGCAACTTCGAAGGGCGCGTGTCGCCGGACTGCCGCGCCAATTACCTCGCCTCGCCGCCGCTGGTGGTCGCTTACGCGATCAAGGGCACGGTCCGCTCCGATCTGGTTAACGACCCGATCGGTACGGGCCGCAATGGCGAGCCCGTCTATCTGCGCGACATCTGGCCGAGCAACGAGGAGATCCGCCAGCTGATCGACGCCCATGTGCATTCCGACATGTTCCGCAGCCGCTACGGCGACGTCTACCAGGGCGACGAGCGCTGGCGCGCGATCGAGGTCACGGGCGGTGAGACCTATGCCTGGCCGGCCGGGTCGACCTACCTCGCCAACCCGCCCTATTTCACCGGAATGACCATGGAGCCGAATGCGCCGGGCGACATCGAACGGGCGCGGGCGCTGGCGTTGTTCGGGGACTCGATCACCACTGACCACATTTCGCCGGCGGGCGCGATCAAGCCCGACAGCCCGGCCGGCCGCTTCCTGCTCGACCGGCAAGTCAGCCGCGGCGAGTTCAACAGCTACGGCGCGCGGCGCGGCAATCACGAGGTGATGATGCGCGGCACCTTTGCCAACATCCGCATTCGCAACCGCATGCTCGACAACGTGGAGGGCGGCTTCACCCGCTACGCACCGACCGGCGAGACGATGCCGATCTACGACGCCGCCATGCACTACAAGCACGACGGGCGGCCGCTGGTGATCCTCGCTGGCAAGGAATATGGCACCGGCAGCTCGCGCGACTGGGCGGCCAAGGGCACTGTCCTGCTCGGCGTCCGCGCGGTGATTGCCGAAAGCTTCGAACGCATCCACCGGTCCAATTTGGTCGGCATGGGGGTGCTTCCGCTGCAGTTCCGCGAGGGTGAAAATGCCGAGAGCCTCGGGCTGGATGGTTCCGAGAAGTTCAGTGTGTCGGGCGTCGCCGAGCTGAAGCCGCGCCAGGATGTCGAGGTGGTTGCCCGGCGCCAGGACAAGAGCGAGTTCACCTTCACCGCGCGGTGCCGCATCGATACCTACAACGAACTCGAATATTTCCGCGCCGGCGGCATCCTGCCCTACGTCCTCCGACGGCTCGCCGCCCAGTGACCGTGCTGGCGTGAGCGGAACGGAGCTCGCGGTCGAGGTTGCCGGCTGGATCGGCGCGAGCCTCATCCTGCTGGCCTATCTGCTCCTTTCGGCGGGCAAGCTGACGGGACAGTCGCCGACCTACCAGTGGATGAACGTGGTCGGGGCCGCGGGGTTCGTGGTCAACGGCCTGTGGCACGGAGCCCTGCCCTCGGCGACGCTGAACGTGCTGTGGTTCCTGATCGGCGCGGTCGCGCTTATTCGGCTGGCGCGGACAGCGCAGGTGCAAGCCAGGCAGGAATGATGGCACCGCCAAGATCGTCCAAGCGGCGGTGTTCGACGGCCAAGCCAAGTTCGGGATAATGCACCTTGGTGCGAGGCCCCGCCTCGGTGGCTGGAACGACAACAAGCCTGCGATTGATCTTCTGCCGCCAGTTCATCCGGGCGGTGTTTTCCTGACCGACGAAGCAGCCTTTGGTGAAGCTGACCCCGTTCAGTTCGGCCGCGTTGCACTCGAGCCAAAGGAGGTCGCCGAGTTCGGCCCGGCCTTCGCAGACGCCGAGCCGCAGGCGGTGCTCCAGCCATTCGTGCTGCTGCGCAGGCAGGAGCCCAGTAACTTTTAGATCCGCTGCAAGTAACTGGGCCCCTGCCTGCGCAGGGGCACGGCTTAGCCAGCGGTACCCGAGTTCTGCCAAACGCGGGTCGAGTACACCTTCGCCGCCCTCGAGTGACCAACGAACCTCCAACCCGTCGTCAAGCTCGATCCGGATCGGGCGGTGCAGGCGGTAGATCGACAGGCGCCGCACCAGATCGCCGGCAGCCGCGTCCTCGCAGTCGAGCAGCAGGTCGTCGCCATCAGCCCAGACGAGGAAGTCGAACAGGCATTTGCCCTGCGGTGTCAGCAGACCGGCCCAGATCGGCAGCGAGCCGTTCACGTCCGAAGTCACCAGCCCTTGCAGGAACCCGCTTACGTCCTCGCCCGACAGGCGGACGACGGCGCGGGCGGTCAGGGTGGTGGCAGCCATGGCTGTGAGTTAGGGAGCGGCCCAGCCAATAACAAACTTCGTTCGTCCTGAGCTTGTCGAAGGGCTGCCTTCCTTCTTCGTTGCAGCTGCAAGAAGGACAGGGCTTCGACAGGCTCAGCCCGAACGGTGGAGAGGTCCATGACCGTCGACACAATGACCATCCGCCAACCAGACGACTGGCACGTGCACCTGCGCGATGGTGACATGCTGCGGACGGTGGCGCCGTTCACCGCGCGGCAGTTCGCCCGGGCGATCGTCATGCCCAACCTCGTACCGCCCGTGACCAGCGTGGAGGCCGCGCGCGGCTACCGCGCGCGGATCGTCGCCGCGGCGGGATCCGGCTTCACGCCGCTGATGACCTGCTACCTGACGGACCAGACAGACCCGGACGCACTTGCCCATGGATTCGAGGAGGGAGTCTGGGCCGCGGCCAAGCTCTATCCCGCGGGCGCGACGACCAACAGCGCCAGCGGCGTCACCGACATCCGCAACATCATGCCCGCCCTGGAGCGGATGCAGCGCATCGGCATGGTGCTGTGCGTCCACGGCGAGGTCACCGACCCCGAGGTCGACGTATTCGACCGCGAAGCCGTCTTCATCGAACGTTTCCTGGAGCCGCTGACGCAAGTGCTGCCGGAGTTCAAGATCGTCTTCGAGCACATCACGACTGCCGAGGCGGCACAGTTCGTGCGCGACAGCGGGCCGCAGATTGGCGCTACGGTGACGCCGCAGCACCTGATCATCAACCGCAACGCCTTGTTCGCTGGCGGACTTCGGCCGCACACCTACTGCCTGCCGGTCGCCAAGCGCGAGCGGCACCGGCTTGCCGTAAGGGCTGCGGCAACGTCCGGATCGCCCAAGTTCTTCCTCGGCACCGACAGCGCTCCGCATGCACGGGAGGCAAAAGAGTCGTCGTGCGGATGTGCCGGCATCTTCAACGCGCCGTTCGCGCTGGAAAGCTATGCGACGGTGTTCGAGGAGGAAGGCGCGCTGGACCGTTTCGAGGCCTTCGCGTCCGTAAACGGGGCGAACTTCTACGGACTGCCGCTCAACGAGGGCGCGGTGACCCTGGGACGCAGCGAGCATCGTATCGACGACGAGATCGCCGGTCTGGTGCCCTTCCACGCCGGCGAGACGCTCAAGTGGAAAGTGGCCGGTCTAAGCTAGCAGCCGGCGCTGCCGCCGCTTCCGCTCGCGCCGATGACCGCACCGAAATGCTGCTCCAGCGCGCCGTAGCAATCGCAGGCGCGCCGCTTCAGCCCCGCCCGGTCCGTTACTCGGACGACGCCGCGGCCAGTCGAAATCAAGCCTTCGTCCTGAAGTGTGCGGATAACCGCATTGACGGTGGTCCGCTGCACGCCGAGCAGACCGGCAAAGGCTTCCTGGGTCAGCTCAATACGGTCGCCGGCGCGATCCTGCGCCCGCAGCAGCCAGCCGGCGGCGCGCTCCGGAATCGAGTGAAACGCGCTGCAGGCCACCGACTGCATGACGTTGGCGAGCAAATAGTCGGAAAAGCGGCAGAAGACGTTGTTGATGAAGCCCGAGCGCCGCTTGGCTTCCTCCAGCGCCTGCATCTGCACCCGGTACGCGGGACCGCCGACCAGCACCATCGCTCGGGAGAACGCCGGCGCATGACCGCAACTGACGATGCCGCCGACCGCCCCTTCCCGGCCAATCGAGGCCACCTCGACCGAACGCCCGTCCGACATCTCGACGCTCAGCGACACCATGGTCTGGCGCATCGGGAAGATGCTTGCCACCGCATGCTCGCCGCGGCGCAGCACGATGTCGCCGACGTCGAAGTCGACCACCTCGCCATAAGGTTCGATCAACGCTCGCGCGTCCCTTGGAAAGGTGGACAGCAGGCGGTTGCCGGCGAACGCTTCGTCCGCCAAGCCCACCTCGTCGATCGTGACTTCTCCCACTGGCGCGACTCCCCGGCGGCCGAGTCCAGCCGCCATTGATCATTACGACCGCCCATCGAACCATCACAAGCGTTAATGCGCGCAGGAAAAAACGCTCATGGTTCAAAGGCTTCGACCATGTGGCGCCGGCCCGCCAGCAGGCAATCGGCGACCAGCCGCAGCGGGGCAACATCGACCAAGCTGCGGCGTTCGTCGATGAGGTCGACGAACTGGCGGTAGATGTCGGGATATTCTTCGAGCCCTGCTTGGTGCTGTTCGTCGCCATCGATCAGGAGCCGGGAGCCGCCCGCTTCCAGCCGCAGCTGTCGCCCCTCTTCCGCAACAATGGCGATGGTCCACTCCTCGCCCTCGCTATGCCGCCAGTCGAGGCTGGCGTGGAGGGGGCCGCTGGCTTGCGGGCTGTAGAAGGTAACGTTCGCCGCGATCGGGGTTTGCGCGTTCTCCGGGAATTGCAGGTCGGCGGCTTTGACGAACAGGCCGCCAGGGAAGATGCGGGTGGCGATCGAAAAGGCGTTGATGCCAGGGTCGAACACGCCGAATCCCCCCGGCTCCCACACCCACTGCTGGCCGGGATGCCATTTGCGCACGTCCTCGTGCCAGTGGATGT
The DNA here is from genome assembly GCA_902806295.1 of uncultured Sphingomonas sp. Lineage (GTDB taxonomy): Bacteria > Pseudomonadota > Alphaproteobacteria > Sphingomonadales > Sphingomonadaceae > Sphingomicrobium. Next base: position 4,817 of record CADCWB010000087.1, read on the forward strand.
CCATGGATGCGATGCGTTTGCCGGCCAGGGCCTCGGCAGCGGCAGTCACCGCGGCATTGTGCTGCGCGTGCCAAGTGGTGAACAGCGTCACACCCTTGGCCTCGGCCAAGCAGGCAAGGTCGGAAATTTCGCTGAGGCCGACGGTTGGCGGCTTTTCCAGCAGACAGTGCAGGCCAGCCTCGA
>CADCWB010000088.1 GCA_902806295.1 uncultured Sphingomonas sp.
AGGGCAGGGGGCGTGGAACGCTGTTCGGCGTGGCGGCGTTGGCACTCGCCCTGCCGGTCTTACGGCTGGTGGTCCGCTGGCTGGACTTCATGCCCGATCCGCCGAAGCGTCCGGATTAGCTGTCTGTAGCCGCACGCGCGTCGGCAATGGCTTTCTTCAGCACTTCGTAGCCGACCGCCCCGTTCAGGACCCGGTCGCCGACCACAAACAACGGTGTACCGCTGGCGCCAAGCTCGCCGGCAATCTGGTAGTTGCGCTTCAGCTCAGCATCGAACTCGGGGCTGTTCGGAATGGCCATAGGGACCCCTGCGGCAGTGGCCGCCTGGGTCAAGGTCTCAGGCGACGGCCGCCCCGCGGCATAGAGCGCATCGTGGAACTGTTGGAAGCGTCCGGCCTTGCTGGCGGCCAACGCCATCCGCGCGGCCGCCTCGCTGTTGGGACCGAGGATCGGGAATTCGCGGTAGACGATCCGCAGCCCGGGATCCTCCTTGATCAAGCGGTCCATGATGGGCAGCGACGCCTTGCAGTAGCCGCAGGCGTAATCGTAGAACTCAACCAAGGTCACTTCAGGCTTGGCGGCGCCGGCCCAAGAGGAGCCGAACGGCGTCTCCAGTGATGCGCGCCGGGCCTGCAGCACGGGAGCGAACTGCTTCTCGCGGAGCCGGTCGGCGGTTTCGACCAAGATTTCGGGATTGCGGCTTAGCGCTTCCCGCACCAGCCGATCGCCATAGCCGGCGCGCGCGACAAGCAACAGGACCAGCAGCATCAGCGCGGCACCGATCACCCCCCCAAGGATCGCTCCACCCCACGACGATCCGCTGCTCCGTTGCGTCACTTCTTCTTCTTGTCCTTCTGCACCTCGGCCTTGGAGACCATGGCGATATCCTGCGCGCGAAGATAGTCCGGCGTGCCGGACGGGATCCCGCGCAGCGCCGTCTCTGCACTGACCAGCGCAAGCTTGGCATTGCCTTCGAGGTTGTAGCGTTCGGCGGTAGCGAGGGCCGCGCGCGCAATGTCGCCCTTGCGGTCGTAAATCACCCCGAGCTGATACCAGGCGAACGGATTGTCATTGTCGCGATTGACGGCAGTCTTCAGGACCTTCTCCGCCTCGGGGTAATTGTCCTGCTTCTCCGTTGCAATCAATGCGTGGCCGAGCATGGCCGCGATCATCGGCTGGTTGGGGGCAGCCGAGACCGCCTCGCGAAGGGGCGCAACCGCTTCCTGCGGCCGGCCGGACTCCAGCAGCACCTGACCTTTCAGCTCAAGAAAGAACGGATCGGTGGGCGCGGTCGCCAGCAGCGCGTCGGACTCGGCAAGCGCTTTGTCGCGGTAGGCCTGCCGGTGATAGGCGTAGGCGCGAGCGTAGTGGGCGGGAATGGACTTGTCGCTCTCGGGATAGCGCGCCAGCACCTGCTGCGGGTCCGAGATATAGCCGGCCAGCTTGGCCCGGACGCGCTGGAAGCGGGCTTCCAGCCGGGGGTCGGTCGGGTTGCTCCAAGCCGCATCCTTTTCATAGTTCGTCCGCAGCGCCGTGATGCGTTCGCTCGAAAGCGGGTGAGTCCGATCGTAGCTGTCGGTGGCGTAAACGGCCAGCCGGAACTCCTGGTTCTGCAGCTTCTTGAAGAAGTCCAGGCTGCCCCGGCCACTCACGCCGGCCCTGGCGAGGTAGGCCGCGCCGGCCTGATCAGCGGTGGTTTCCTGGGCGCGGGTGAAGGACAGGAAGTTGCCCATCGCCGCTTGCTGGCCGGCCGCCAGCACGCCCATTGCCGCTTCCCCGGCGCCGGCCGCCATCGCCAGCCCGCCCAGCACCAGGCTGAGGATCTGAATGACGCTGGCCTTTTTCATGCCGTCGTACATTCGGATGGAATGCCCGCCGGCAACGTGGCCCAGTTCGTGGGCGATCACGCCCTGTAGCTGGTTGGCGTTATCGGAGGCGATTAGCAGGCCGGAGTGAATGTAAACGACTTGGCCCTGCGCCACGAACGCGTTGATCTCCGGATCATTGATCATGACCACCTTGACCACCTTTGGATCAAGCTGGGCCGCCTCGATCAGCGGCTTGGACAGATCGTTGAACAGCTGCTCGGTTTCGCTGTCGCGGAGGATCGACTGAGCTTCGGCCGGCTGCGCCGCTGCCATGGACAGGGTCAGGGCCAGCATCAGCCAACGGGCGAACAAGGTCATGTGTCGCATGCTCTTGCCTTCACGTGCGAGGGCTGAACGGGAGGTGAAAGGAACGAGCCCTCGGCCCTCGTGGAGCGCTCAGGCTACGAAGCGGTCCAGCCTCGGGTAAGAGGGCTGGACCGCTTGCTTCGCGCTGTCGGCTGTTTTAGCCGAAGGTGCGCTGCCACCAGCCCCGGCGCGGGTTGCCGTTGGCATCCCCGTCCGTGTCGTTGCTGGCCTCCGGCCCGGACTCCACACTTTCGGCAGCCTGCTGCGCCTCGACGGGAGTCTCCGGCTGGGCGGCCTGCTCAGACGCGGGCTCGGCCTCGCGTAGCACGGGTGAGGGTGCCTGCTCCGCGGCCGCCGGCTTCTTGGCGCGCGAACGACGCTTTGGCTTGGCCGGCGCCTCCGCCTCAATCGCCCCGGCATCGGCCGGCGCGTCGAGAGCGGCTTCGGCAAGCGGCTGTGCTTCAATGGCGGGCTCGGACTGAGCTTCGGCCGTCTCGCTCGCTGCCTTCCGGGAGCGGGGACGACGGCGGGCCTTCGGCTTCTCGTCTTCGCTCGCCACAGGTGCAGGCTCAAGCACGTCGGGCGACGGATCCTCGGAAGGCACCGGTTCCTTCATCGGCGCGTCGTCAGGTGTCGGAGGGTTGGCCGGAGGATGGCCTTCTTCGCGCTCAGGCAGCGGCTCGCCACCTTCGCTGGCCTCCCGCTCGCCGCGCCGACGCCGACCACCACGGCGACCACGACGAGGGCGGCGGTTGTCATCTTCGGCCGCGTGCTCACTACGAGCTTCGGCCGGTTCGGCGTCGGTGTCCACCACCTCGCCCGAGTCCAGGGCAGCCTCATCTTGGTGCTCGACGTCTTCGGAGGCGGGCTCGCCACCGACATCGCCTTCTTCCCGGCGATTGCGACCACGGCCGCCCCGCCGACGCCGACGCCGACGGCGGCCATTGCGGTCGTCCTCGCCTTCGCCGCGTTCAGCCAACTCGGCGCGGTCGCCGCGCACCGCCTGCTCCTCGGCTTCGTCTTCCTCCTCGAAATCCTCCAGGTCCTCGAACTCGTCGACCTCCGGCTCATCGTCGATCGCGGGCGCTGGAAGCGCGGCCCGCACGGGAGCGACCGGACGCGGACCCGAGCTTTCGACACTCATTCGAGCGCCTTCGAAGCTCTCGTCCAGCAGCACTTCGACGACGACGCCATAACGTGCCTCGAGATCGGCCAATTCCGAGCGCTTTTTGTTGAGCACGTAGATCGCAGCTTCGCGGCCCGCACGCAGGCATACCTTCTCGCCGCGACCACGCGCCGCTTCGTCCTCCAGCATCCGCAACGCCGACAGGCCAGCCGACGATGCGGTCCGCATCAGGCCGGTGCCTTCGCAATGCGGGCAGGCCTTGGTGGAAGCTTCCAGCACCCCGGTGCGCAGGCGTTGACGGCTCATCTCCATCAGCCCGAAGCTTGAGATCCGACCGACCTGGATGCGCGCGCGATCGTTCTTGAGCGCCTCCTTCATCGCCTTCTCGACCTTCCGGACATGGCCGCTCTGTTCCATGTCGATGAAGTCGATCACGACCAGCCCGGCCATGTCGCGCAGGCGCAGCTGGCGTGCGATCTCCTGGGCCGCTTCTAGGTTGGTGGCGTAGGCAGTCTGTTCGATATTATGCTCACGGGTGGATCGCCCGGAGTTGATGTCGATCGAAACCAATGCCTCGGTCGGATTGATGACCAGATAGCCGCCCGACTTGAGTTGGACCACCGGCTGATACATCGCGTTTAATTGATCTTCGACGCCTTGGCGCTGGAACAGCGGAGTGGTTTCGGCATGCAGCTGTACGCGCCGGACGTGGCTCGGCATCAGCAGCTTCATGTAGCCGCGCGCCGCCTTGAAGCCTTCTTCGCCCTCGACCATCACCTCGTCGATCTCACGGTGATAAAGATCGCGGATGGCCCGCTTCACCAGATCGCTGTCGCGGTAGATGAGGGCAGGAGCACTCGATTTGAGCGTGTTCTCGCGCACCTCGTCCCAGAGCCGGGCGAGATAGTCGAAGTCGCGCTTGATCTCGGTCTTGGTGCGCTGCAGCCCGGCAGTGCGGACGATCAGCCCCATGGTGGAGGGCAGCTTCAGCTCCGCCATGATGGTCTTCAGGCGCTTGCGATCGGCGCCATTCGAGATCTTCCGGCTGATCCCGCCGCCATGCGACGTGTTGGGCATCAGCACGCAGTAACGACCAGCCAGGCTCAGATAGGTGGTCAGAGCCGCGCCCTTGTTGCCGCGCTCTTCCTTGACCACTTGAACCAGCAGCACCTGGCGGCGCTGGATCACGTCCTGAATCTTGTAGCGGCGGCGGAGATCCTGGCGCTTGCGACGAAGTTCGTCGGCGGCCGCCTCGTTGGCCGAGGAGCGGCGGCCGCGGCGGCGTGGCTGGTCCTCGCTCCCATTATCTCCAGGGGCACTCTCATCGGCGTCTGCGTCGAGCTCAGCCTCGGGTTCCTCGTCCGCTTCGTCGGCCAGCCGCTCGTCGGCGTCCTCGTCGCTTTCTTCGAGCTCGCCGGCAGCTTCAGCCGCGTCATAGGCGGCGGCGCGCAGCCGCTCTTCTTCGGCGGCATGCTCGGCTTCTTCAGCCAGCAAGGCGTCACGATCCGACTTGGGGATCTGATAATAGTCCGGGTGGATCTCGCTGAAAGCGAGAAAGCCGTGGCGATTGCCGCCATAATCGACGAAGACTGCCTGCAGCGACGGTTCGCCCCTAATTACCTTAGCGAGATAGATATTGCCTTTGAGCTGCTTGTGCTCGGCGGATTCGAAATCAAATTCCTCGATCCGGTTTCCCTGGACGACGGCGACCCGGGTTTCCTCCGGGTGGCGCGCGTCGATCAGCATGCGCATGGTCATGAATTTGTCTCCGGGCGCGCGCGGCGGGCGTGCCCAGGCGGCGCGCGCGTGCTCTGTCCAGCGCGGGCGCGGAAGGTCCGCGGGCGCCGGGAATGATGATGATGGAAGATGCCTCTGCTGCCTGACGCCCCCCGGAACCTGTCGGGAGAGACGCGCCGTCCGGCCCTGTAAGGAGCGCGAACCGGGCAATCTTTGGCGTCATGCAGCGTCAACCTGAAATGGCTGAAACTCCGGATAGCTGGAGCCTCAGCGGCGGCTCGAGCGGAAAAACCTCCGTCGAACGAAGCCGGCGTAGCACCCCCGTGCACCTGCCGCAACCAGCGGGCGGTAGCGAAGTGCTTCAAGCCGGCGCCCATCTGTCCTAGGCTGCTGCGTAGATGGCGGGCGGACGAAAATCATGGCATGGCCAGGCACTCGTGGCGGGAGGCGTATTCGCCCTCTGTGTACTTGTAGCTGCCTCGCTTGGCCGTAGCCCGGAACCGCAAGTCAGCGGCGACCGCGCCGCTCTCGGTGAGGCTCGGTCTGGCGCGATGACCGTGGACCTGCCAGCAACCCTGGCGGGCGTCCGAGTGACCGAAGCACGCACGCCAGGCCGTCCGCTGGTGGTGATCGATCCCGGCCATGGCGGGCGGGATCCCGGGGCGACGGGGGTGGCAGCTGGCACTCGTGAGAAGGAACTGACCTTACTGGTAGCCCGGGAGTTGCGCGACGAGCTGGCGCGCCGTGGCCGGGTGCGGGTCGCGCTCACTCGGGAGGGCGATGCCTCGTTGGAGCTGGATCGCCGGGCCGACATCGCCCGCAGGCTTGGCGCCGACCTGTTCATCTCGCTGCACGCCGACAGCGCCAAGGATCCGCAGGCGCGGGGGGCGACTGTTTATTCCCTATCGGACGTCGCCTCCGACGCGGACGCCGCCCGTCTGGCCGCGGCCCAGGGCGCGCCGGGTGCGTCGGTCAGCAGCGTGGCGGACGGCAGCGTCCGCACCTTGTTGGCCGATCTAGCGGCACGCGACGCCATGACCGGCTCGGCCGATTTCGCGGTTCGCTTGCTGGATCGAGCAACCGGACGAGTCGAGCTGCGCCCTGAGCCGCACCGCTTTGCTGCCTTCCGGGTGCTCCGCCGAACCGAGGCTCCTGCCGTCTTGTTCGAAATGGGTTACCTGTCCAACGCCATGGATGAGGCGATGCTGCGCGATCCCGGGACGCGCGGGCGAATGGTCGCGGCACTGGCGCAAGCGGTCGAAACCGAGTTGGCGCTGGCTCGCCGCTAGTCGGCAGCCCGACGGGCTCGCCGCCATCAAGCGCGCTTTCAATGCTTTAACCTCTCGCCGGGAGCCGCTAGATGCAGGGCCGATGGACGCCATAGCGAGCAACCCGCCGACTTCGCCTCTGTGGCTGGAGCGCCACCAGCGCATTGCCTATCGGCTGCGTGGCTGGTGGGCCAACAAGTGGCTGCGCCGCGCGGCATGGCTGCTCGCGCTGGGCTATTTCGCTTTTGTTCTGATCTGGGTCGTGTTCGCATCCGGCTTGCCGACTTCGCAGAAGCTGTTGGCTTACCAGCCGCCGCTGCCGTCCAACGTGCGCGGCTATGATGGACAGCCGGTCCAGACCTTCGCGCGCGAGCGGCGAGTAGAGCTGAGCTTTGATGAATACCCACCATTGGTGATCAACGCGTTCATCGCCGCCGAGGACAAAACCTTCTTCAGTCACGGCGGGATCGACTATCCGGGTTTGCTCGGCGCGGTCGGCGATTTCGTAGCCAAAAAGGCGACCGGCGGCGGGCGCGCACGGGGCGGCTCGACGATCACCCAGCAGGTCGCCAAAGCGCTGCTGCAGGATTCCAGCTACGCGGTCAGCCGCAAGGTGCGGGAAGCAATCTTGGCGTTCCGGCTGGAATCGACACTGAGCAAGGAGCAGATCCTGGAGCTCTACCTCAACCAGATTTTCCTCGGCCGGAATGCTTATGGCGTTCAGGCCGCGGCCCGGGCTTATTTCGACAAGGATGTCGCCGACCTGACCTTGCCGGAGGCGGCCTACCTTGCGGTGCTGCCCAAGGCCCCGAGCAACTACGACCCATTGCGGGCGACGCAGCGCGCCCTTGACCGGCGCAATTATGTCCTGCGCGAGATGGTCGACAACGGATACGTCACCCAAGTGCAGGCAAGCGCCGCGACGGCGAGCGGGCTCGGGACCATCCCCTACGGCTCCAACGTCAAGTTCCGCGAGCAGGGCGGCTACTTCGTGGAGGAAGTCCGCCGCGACCTCATCCGCCGCTTTGGCGAGAATGCCGACAAAGGGCCGAATAGCGTTTACGCCGGGGGTCTCTGGGTGCGGACCTCGATGGACCCCAAGATGCAGGACGCCGCGGCCGAGTCGCTGCGCGAAGGGCTGGCCAAGTTTGATGGCGGGCGCGGCTGGCGCGACCTGGGGCTGAACGTCAACGCCGACGGCGATTGGCGGGGCGAGCTGGACCGGACGCCCGTTGGCACCGGCTTTCCTGATTGGAAGAAGGCGGTCGTGTTGAGCAAGAGTGGCGGCGTTGCGCGGATCGGCTTTGCGGACGGTTCGACCGGAACGCTGCCGGCCTCGGCTGCGCAGCAGCCCAAGCGCTCGGTCGGCGGCGCGGCATTCGGCCATTTGCGGCCGGGCATGGTGATTATCGTCAAACAGCTTGGCAGCACCAGCTACGCGCTGCGCTCCATTCCGGAAATCGGCGGTGGCTTCGTCGCGCAGGAGGTCCGCACAGGCCGAGTTCTGGCGATGCAGGGCGGGTTCGATTCCATCGGCTCTTCTTACAATCGCGCGACCCAGGCGCTGCGGCAGCCCGGCTCGACCTTCAAGCCGATCGTCTATGAAGCGGCGCTTGAGAACGGACTGACGCCGGCAACGATCATCCCCGATGCGCCATTCTGCGTCTGGCAAGGAGCGGGGCTGGGCAACAAGTGCTTCCGTAATTTCGACGGCCGCTATTACGGCGCCAAGACGATGCGCTGGGGTGTCGAGCAATCACGCAACTTGATGACCGTGCGCGCTGCAAGCCAGACCGGCATGCCCAAGATCGTCGCCAACGCGAAGAAGCTGGGCGTTGGCGATTACCCGAACTATCTCTCAATCGCGTTGGGTGCCGGCGACACGACGGTGGCTAAGCTGACCAATGCTTACGCCATCATCGCCAATCATGGACGGGCCGTCTCTCCGACGACGATCGACTATATCCAGGACCGTAACGGCAAGGTGATCTTCCGCAGCGATAACCGCTGCGAAGTGATGGGCAACTGCGGCGACTTGAACGGCGGGGTCATGCCGCGACCGCCATCGCGCTCACGTCAGCTGCTCGATCCGCAGGCGGCGTTCCAGATGGTGCACATCCTGACCGGCGTGATCGAGCGGGGCACAGCGACAGTGCTACGCGATCTCAATCGGCCATTGTTCGGCAAGACGGGTACCACGTCGGGGCCGACCAATGTTTGGTTTGTTGGCGGCACACCGGATGTCGTCGCCGGCACATACCTCGGCTACGATCAGCCGCGTTCGCTCGGGGGAGCGGCGCAGGGCGGCCGGATCGCCGCGCCGATCTTCAAGCAGTTCGCGCAGGCCGCCTTCAAGGACGTGCCGCCGGTTCCTTTTGTGGCTCCCGCGGGCATTCGCATGGTGCGCGTCGATCGCAACAGCGGCCGGCGGGTGTTCGGCAGCTTCCCGCTACGTGAGGACCCGAAGTCGCCGGTGATTTGGGAAGCGTTCAAGCCGGAGACCGAGCCGCGCCGCTCGCTGATCAGGCGGACCGAGGCGAGCGCACCGGCAACTACGGTCGCTCAGCGCCCGGCCGCCCGCCGAGCGGCAGTGCCGCCACGCCCTCGTCCCACGCCGCCGCCGCTACCGGCAGCGCAGCGGGCGGACGATTCCTTGCAGAGGCAGGGCGGCGTCTATTAGGGCAGCAATAGCTCGTCATGCTGAACTCGTTTCAGCATCCACCCGGCAACCTGAGCGGCAGCTCCTGTGAAGGCGTGGACTCTGAAACAAGTTCAGGGTGACGGTTTCTTGAACGAAGGAACCAGACATGCGCGCCGAAGCGCAGGCCCATATCGACCAGATCAACGCCGCAACCGCCTTGCTGCGCCGCTTTCTCGACTGGGATCGTGCACAACGGCGGCTGGAGGAGCTTAACGCCAAGGTCGAGGACCCGACGCTGTGGAACGATCCCAAGGCGGCTCAGGATGTGATGCGGGAGCGTCGCCGGCTGGAGGAGGCGATCGGCGCAACGCGCAAGCTTGAGACGGAGCTGAAGGACACGTCGGAGCTGATCGAGCTTGCGGAGATGGAAGGTGATGACAGCTTGGTCGACGATGGCGTTCAGGCCCTGGCCGAGCTGGCCGACCGGGCCGAGCGCGACAAGGTCGCCGCCCTGCTCGCCGGAGAGGCCGACGCCAACAACAGCTATGTCGAGGTCAACTCGGGTGCCGGCGGAACGGAGAGCCAGGATTGGGCCGGAATGCTGCAGCGGATGTACACGCGCTGGGCCGAGCGGCACGGGATGAAGGTCGAACTGGTAGACTTCCACGCCGGCGAGCAGGCTGGGATCAAGTCGGCGACACTGCTGATCAAAGGCGAGAACGCCTATGGTAACGTCAAAACGGAGAGCGGTGTCCACCGGCTCGTGCGGATCAGCCCCTATGACAGCTCCGCCCGACGGCATACGAGCTTCGCCTCCGTGTGGGTCTATCCCGAGGTCGACGAGAATATCGACATCGAGATCAATGAGAGCGAGCTGAGGATCGACACCTATCGGGCGTCCGGCGCCGGCGGGCAGCACGTCAACACGACGGACAGCGCGGTGCGGATCACCCATATCCCGACCAACATCGTGGTGCAGTGTCAAAACCAGCGATCGCAGCACAAGAACCGGGCCGAGGCGATGAAGCAGCTCAAGGCGAGGCTGTACGAGCTTGAGCTACAGAAGCGGGAAGCGGAAGCCAACGCCACTGCGGCGGCCAAGACCGACATTGGATGGGGGCACCAGATCCGGTCCTACGTGTTGCAGCCGTACCAGCTCGTGAAGGATCTGCGCACCGGCGTGACCTCGACCGCGCCGGGCGATGTGCTCGACGGCGATCTCGACCGCTTCATGGCAGCTGCCTTGTCGCAGCGGGTGACCGGCGAGAAGGTCGAGGTGGAGGACGTGGACTAGTGCGGAGCGTTGCTCTGGTTACGGCGGTTGTCCTGCTTGGCGCTTGTCGGGCGCAGTCCGCGCAGGAGCAGCAGAAGAACGACTTTCCACCGGCGGGCCGCGATGCCGCCCCAATCGTCTCCGACGCATTTTCGACCGAGGACGCGCGCGACCGGGCGGGAGAGTTCGAGGCGGTGGTCGAAGCTGCTGGCGTCCGCTCGGGCATGTGGGTGGCGGATGTCGGGGCAGGCGAGGGCTACTATACGGTGCGGCTGGCACCCTTAGTCGGCCGCAAGGGCCGGGTGCTGGCGCAGGACATCATGCCGGAAACCCGCGCCTTGCTGATGCAGCGGGTTCAGCGCGAAGGCCTGGACAATGTAGCTGTTCGACTGGGAGAGCCGGATGATCCAAAGCTGCCGACGAACAGCTTCGATCGCATCTTCCTCGTTCACATGTACCATGAGGTGACAAACCCCTATGCCTTCCTCTGGCAGTTGCGCGGTGGTTTGAAGGACGGCGGCGAGGTCATCGTCGTGGATGCAGATCGCCCTGTAAAGCGGCATGGCATCCCCCCTGTGCTGTTGCAGTGCGAGTTGGCGGCAGTAGGGTTGAAGCTCGATCGCCTCCAGCGACTGTCCGGTGACAGCTACTTCGCCGCGTTCAAGGCTGGCGCGCCGCGGCCGGAACGGACGGCGATCAGGTCGTGCGGCAACGATCCCGCCGCGAGGATATCTGCGCCTGAGTGACCTTCGGCTCTCTCGCCCTGCTACAGGTCAGCTGAACAGCTTACCGTAAAACCGAATTCGGGCGGAGCAGGCTCGGTCGGCGGCAGTAGATATTGCAGAACCGTGGGAGTGAGCTGCTGGTAGATGGTCGCGTGCGTCTGCTCCGGACGTGGCACCAGGCACGGTTCGATTTTCGCCGAGCGCAGGCTCGAGACCAGCCGCTTGTAGGCACTGGCTTCTTCCATCTGCTCCTTAGCCACAGCGAGGAACAGCGATCGGCTACGCTGCCCAGCTCCGACCTTTGCCGCAGTGGATTTGGATAAAGCTTCCTCGTCCCACCACAAGCTGGGGTCCACAGCTCCGTAAGCGCCGAAAAGGCTCGGCTCAAGGATGTAGGTCTCGACGACAAACAGCCCGGCGAGAGACTCCCCCATCACGACGTCCCGGTCGTTCGTGCGGTACGAACGCTTGATCAGAGGCTTTACTTCCGCTCGGATGAACTCACGGAATTTCGCCGACGAGCCGGCGGTCGGAAAGCGCCTCAGCAACTCCGGGTCCTTGGTCGGTCCCGTGAGTTCCTTGCGTCGATCCTTGGTTTCAACACCAACCACGATCGCCTCCGCGGATCTTTCCCAGATCGCGCCGAGCCGCGCGACACCTGCGACATGGATCAAATCCTGCTCAACCCCACCATCAATCAGATAGAGCACTGGATAGCGCCGCTTCGGATCCTGCCCGTAGCTGGCTGGCAGGACGACGTTGACGATGCGGTGCTCCGACAAGGCTGTCGAGGCTATGTCGTGGCTGATACCGAATGGGATGGGTTTGCCAGCGCTTGCGCGAGCGTCTTGGGCCGTTGCATTGCCGGTCCCGCCCAAGGCCGCAGTCGCGACTGCACTGCCCGCCAGCAAGGGGAGGAAACGACGGAGCATATTAGCCGAAGACCACATGAGGCGATCGGCCGCAAGAGGTGCCACGACGCCGGTCTGAAGCTAGCCTAGCCTAGAGCAGCTTAAGCCGCCGCATGCTGGTGCAATCGTCACCGGCGATGATGAGGTAGTCGAGAACCGAGATGTCGAACGCCTCCGCAGCCGTTGCGAGGCGGCGCGTCGCCTGGGTGTCGCTGGGACTCGGACGAGCGTCGCCGCTCGGATGGTTGTGCGCCAGCACGAGGCCGCAACTGCCGAGCTCCGCCGCGTCGCTCATGATCTGCCGTAACGGAAGCTCAATACCGGCGTCCCCGCCCTCATAGCGGGCAAGGTGAATGCAGCGGGCAGCCTCGTCGACGTGCGCCACCAGCAAGGCTTCCTGTTCCTTGTCCGAGAAACAGCGTTCGAAGAAGGCCCGGGAAGCGTCTACGCCGGCGAGTGTTGCAGCTGTTTCGGCACGCTGAAGCATAGCAAGACGGTAGAGATCGGCCTTCTGTTCGCAACGGAGAGAGGGTCCGTTCCGGAGCTCACTTCGCCCCTCACGTGCGGAGTCCCATCCATAATGGAGTTATCACCCGGTCTCGCCAGGGAACCCGGCGC
>CADCWB010000089.1 GCA_902806295.1 uncultured Sphingomonas sp.
GCGGCACGCGCAACATTTCCGGCAACAGCCACTACCATGTTGAATTGGAGGCGGAGCTCGCCGATCTGCACGGCAAGGAAGCGGCCCTGCTGTTCACCTCCGGCTATGTCTCCAATGAGGCGACGCTTGCCACCGTCGCGAAGCTGCTGCCCGGTTGCATCATCTTCTCCGACGCGCTGAACCACGCATCGATGATCGCCGGCATCAAGAATTCCGGCTGCGAGAAGCAGGTGTTCCGGCACAACGATCTAGAGCATCTTGAAGAGCTGCTTGCCGCCGCGCCCGCGGACGCGCCCAAGCTGATCGCGTTCGAGAGCGTCTACTCGATGGACGGCGACGTGGCTCCGATCGCGTACATTTGCGACTTGGCCGACCGCTACGGCGCCCTCACCTACCTCGACGAAGTTCATGCGGTCGGCATGTATGGCGAGCATGGCGGCGGCATTTCCGAGCGCGACGATGTCGCCGACCGGGTGACCATCATCGAGGGTACGCTGGGCAAGGCGTTCGGGGTGATGGGCGGCTACATCGCAGCCGAGCGCAACATTGTCGATTGTATCCGCAGCTACGCGCCGGGCTTTATCTTCACCACTTCATTATCCCCTGTACTGGTCGCCGGTGCGCTGGCTTCCGTTCGCCACCTCAAGGCCTCGGCCGAGGAGCGCAACGCCCAGCAGGCCGCCGCCGCCACCCTCAAGCGCAAGCTCGCGTCAGCGGGCTTGCCGGTGATGGACAGCGTGACGCACATCGTTCCGTTGCTGGTCGGCTGCCCCGCTAGGGCCAAGCGGATCAGCGACATCTTGCTGGCCGAGTATGGGCTGTATGTTCAGCCGATCAACTTCCCCACCGTTCCCCGCGGAACGGAGCGCCTGCGCCTCACGCCTGGTCCGTGGCACACCGAGGCCATGCAGGACGAACTCACCGGCGCCCTGGTCGAGATCTGGAGCCGGCTGGAGATGCGCGAGGCGGCTTAACGGCCCCACCAAACGGTTAGGGCAACCAGCGTCGCGAGGCCCAGCGACAAAGGCACCCGCAGCTTCATCCACCAGCGGGGCGTCAGACCTCGGCGATGGAACAGCAGATCGATCGGCAGCGTCACCGCGATCAAGGCCGCCGTCCATAGCCCAGCTTGCACGGTCGAGCGCATCGCTAGAATCGACCACACCAGCAGCGTCGGCGTGACGGCCAGCAGCAGCAGCCACCAGCGCGGGCGGTCCTCGCGGCTGGCGAAGGCCCACCAGCTGCCGCCCAGAAATGACAAGATCAGCGCGGCATAGGTCAGGATGAATCCACCCGCCACCGGTCCGAAGCTGCCAAGATCGCCATAGGCCACCACCGCCCCGATCAGCGGCGGAAGCAGCCCGGCGGCACCAAGCAAGGCAGGAACTAGCGGGACGCGATCGGTCATGGCTTCACGGTGGCATTTCGCACAACCGAAGGCTAGAGCAAGCCATGCGCATCGCCCTTGCCGCCGATCATGCCGGGTTCGCCCTCAAGGATGAGCTTGCCCGATGGTTGAGCGAATTGGGTCACCAGGTGGCGGACCTCGGTACCGACGGCACCGAGAGCGTCGATTATCCGAGTTTTGGTGCCAAGCTGGCTGAGGCGATCGCCTCGGGCGAAGCCGAGCGTGGCATCGCCGTGTGCGGTTCAGGCATCGGGATCTCGATCGCCATCAACCGGAACTCCGCCTGCCGCTGCGCGCGCGTTGACGAGCCGCTCTCCGCCGCCCTTGCCCGAGAGCACAACGATGCCAATGTTATCGCCCTCGGGGCCCGGCTGGTTGGCAGCGACATGGCCCGAGCGATCGTAGTCGCGTTCCTTCAGACATCATTTGCCGGCGGGCGCCACCAACGCCGCGTCGATCTGCTTTCCCCCCAGCTTCAGGATAGTGACTGATGGCCACCGCCGCCAACCTTAACGACGTGCAGCCTGACGGCTTCTTCACTCGAGCCCTGGCCGAGGCCGATCGCGCGGTTGCGGACGCGGTCCGGTCCGAGTTGGAGCGTGAGCAGACTCAAATCGAGCTGATTGCGTCGGAAAATATCGTGTCCAAGGCCGTGCTTGAAGCGCAGGGCTCCGTCCTCACCAACAAATATGCGGAAGGCTATCCTGGCCGCCGCTACTATCAGGGTTGCGCGCCGTCCGACGCGGTGGAACAGCTCGCCATTGATCGCGCCAAGCAGTTGTTCGGCTGTGGGTTCGCCAACGTCCAGCCGCACTCCGGCGCTCAGGCCAACGGCGCCGTCATGCTGGCCCTGACCAAGCCGGGCGACACCATCTTGGGCATGAGCCTGGCGGCCGGTGGTCACCTCACCCACGGCGCACCCCCCGCTCAATCGGGCAAGTGGTTCAACGCCGTGCAGTACGGGGTGCGCGAGAACGATCACCTGGTCGACTTCGAGGAAGTCGCGCGGCTCGCCGACCAGCATAGGCCCCGGCTAATCATTGCCGGCGGCTCTGCCTACCCGCGGCATCTCGATTTTGCCAAGTTCCGGGAGATCGCGGATGCTGTCAGCGCGATCCTGATGGTCGACATGGCTCACTTCGCTGGCCTGGTCGCCGCAGGCGAGCACCCGACGCCGTTCGGTCACGCGCACATCGTCACGACCACCACCCACAAGACCCTGCGCGGCCCGCGCGGCGGCATGGTGCTGACCGATGACGAAGCCATCGCCAAGAAGATCAACTCGGCGGTTTTTCCCGGCCTGCAAGGCGGCCCGCTGATGCATGTCATCGCAGCCAAGGCGGTCGCATTCGGCGAAGC
>CADCWB010000090.1 GCA_902806295.1 uncultured Sphingomonas sp.
CCGCGATGCGTGTCGAGCGAAGCGCGGGCGGCCAGCACCACCGTCGCGGTGGTTGCCCCGATCATCAGCGCCACCAGCCCCGCCGCCAGCCAGCGCAGCGAGCCGATCAGTTTGGCGACCGGCTCCAGCCACTGCGAACTGTCGTCGACGCGTGCCGCCGGCGCCGAGCGGACCAGCGCGGTGCGGATCGCATCGAGACTGGCGGTCGCGTCGACATCGACATCGATCATCGCGGGTACCGGCACGTCCGTCTCCAGCACGCCCTTGCCCAGCAGCGGCTCCATCAGCCGCGCCATCTCCTCGGGCGGTACGCGCCGGACGGCCTCAACCCCGGCCAGCCGTCCCAGTTCCGAAACCGCACGCCGCGCCTGGCGCTCGCGTACGTCCGGATTGGCCTCGACCACTTGGACCACGAGCCTGTTTCCCACCTGGGAGTCGAGATTGCGCGCGGCATTGCCGAGCCCGAGCCCGGCGGCCGCGGCCAGCAAGGTCAGGAACATCATGATCGCCAGCACCCATGGCATCGGGCCTTGCAGCCGGCCTTCCGGCAGCAGGCCGCGCTCCGCCGCTCCGAACCTGTGCTCGCTTGCGCTCATGTCCCGACTCTGCGCGGCGGATTGCGGAGCGCGCCGGTCGGATCCGATATCTGGCCCTTGTCGAGCCGCAGCATCTCCGAGCGGGCGATGCGCGCAATCAGGTGCACGTCGTGGGTCGCGACTACGACCGTCGTTCCGAGTTTATTCAATGCGTCGAAAAGGTGCAGCAGCCGCGCGGCCATCTCCGGATCGACGTTGCCGGTCGGCTCGTCAGCTACCAGCAATTCGGGGCGCGCGATTACCGCGCGGGCGATCGCCACACGCTGCTGCTCGCCGCCCGATAACGTGGCCGGCCGCGCCGTCGAGCGGTGGCTGAGCCCGACCCAGCCGAGCATCTCGGTGACCGGGGTGACGAGATCCTTTTCTTCCACCCCGGCGACCCGGAGCGGCAGCGCCACGTTGTCAAATACCGACAAGTGCCGGACCAGCCGGAAATCCTGGAAGACGACCCCGATGCGGCGGCGGAAGCCCGGCAGCCGCTTGCGCGGCATGGTGACGATATCCTCGCCGAATAGCCGGATCAGCCCGCGGCTAGGCCGTTGGGCGAGGTAAAGCAGCTTCAGCAGAGATGTCTTGCCCGCGCCCGACGGCCCGGTCAGGAAATAAAAGCCGCCTTCCCGCAGCGAGAAGCTCAGATCCGACAGCGTTTCCGCGCCCGTACCGTAGCGCAGACCGACATTGTCGAACTGGATGATGCTCCCCGACGCGTTCAGACCGGCCTCCGCTCCGTGCCCCGGCCAAGCAATGGCCGATCAAAGTGGTGAGGTAAAGCGCGGCAACCGCTTGCAAGTCATGGCGTCAACGTGCTTAGATTCGCGCGCGCTTTATACGGGGGCCTGTTCCGGCGATGATCCTTTCCTGTCCTGCTTGCGACACCCGCTATGTCGTTCCTGACAGTGCGGTCGGAGCCAAGGGTCGGCAGGTCCGCTGCGCCGCGTGCAAGACCAGCTGGTTTCAGGCAGCGGCCAGCGAGAACGCCACCGTCCCGGAATTCGCCATGGCTGGTGGCGGGCCGTCCACATCCTCCTCGCGCGCGCCGTCTAGACCGCCTCCTCCGCCCGAGGAGGCTTCGGTCACGCCACGTCCCGATCCGCTTCCAAGCCCGCCCCCAACCGCCTTTGCCGAAGGGGGCGAAGCATCCGCCGCCCGTCCGACCTTCGATTATATCGGCCCGGAGCGGAGCGACGATACGGATTACGACGCCTTTGCTCACGCCCCGCCTTTCCGGGCACGGCGCAATCCGGCCAAGCTGTGGACCGCAGCGGCCGTCGCAGGTGCGTTCCTTATGCTATCCACGCTCGCGGCGGTGTCCTATTTCGGCCTGCCCACGATCGGCGAGAACGGCGCGGTCGCGCCCGGCGAGACACCGCTGGTGCTTGAGCTCACCCGCGACCCTGAGCGCCGCAAGATGGAAAGCGGCAACGAGCTGTTCGCAGTCTCCGGCCGCATCCTGAATCCGACTGGCGCCGTGCAGCCCGTACCCCAGATCCAGGCGTCGCTTCGCGATGCGCAGGAGCGGGTGGTCTATCAGTGGTCGATCTCGGCGCCTGTTTCCGAGCTCCAGCCACAGCAGAGCGCGACCTTCAACAGCGCCGAAGTGGACGTACCCGAGACCGCCTACAAGCTCAGCCTGAAGTTCGGCCGCCCGTCCTGAGCTGAGCGTCAGTCGGCCAGAATGTAATTGGCTGTAGAATCGTGAGACCTACCGCGCCCGGGATCGGCGCGCGGAGAGATCCGATGTTCCTTTACTGATCAGCATGCTACCTAACCTTCGGGGATGAGAGTCAAAGGGGGTCTGCCAATGCGTCATTCGCGTTTCATTCTGGCCGGAGCCGCCGGCCTGCTCGCCGCTGCGCCGGCATCGGCCGACACGGTTTGCGAGTGGATCGAGTTCTCCGAGTCGATCGCCCGGGCTTCCACTCCACCGCCGGACGCGCCGCGCACCGGCGAGCATGATCGGGCGGGCACGCAGGTCACGCTGGCAATGTTCGAGGCGCTGAACGCAATCGATCGTCGATACGAGACCTTCCTCGGGATGGCGCAAGGCGATCGGACGGCCTCACAGGAAGCCGCCGCGGCGACAGCGGCTTATCAGGTGTTGCTTGCCCACTATCCAGGGCAGAAAGCGGCGCTGGACGACAGTCACAACGTGACCATGCTCGGCATAACCGACGCGACCACGCGGGAGCGGGGCAAGGCGATCGGCGAGGCGGCCGCGAAGCTCGCGCTCGCCGCCGGCGGGATCGATCCGGCAAGGGCTGCCGTGCCATACCGCCCGCGCACCGCCTCTGGCGTGTGGACCGCGACACAATTGCCGGTCATCCAGCCTTACACCTTCACGTTCCGTCCTTGGGTGCTGAAGAGCTGGGACGAGGTGCGCCCGGCGCCGCCTCCGAAGCTGAATAGCGCGCGCTGGGCGAAGGACTTCGCCGAGGTCAAGGCGATCGGCGCCAAGGGCAGCAAGGTCCGGACCGCCGAGCAGTCGCTAATGGCCAAGTATCGGATCACGCCCAGCATGACGCCGAGCCTGCGCCTGATCGCGGACGCGCCGGGCCGCTCGCTGGTGCAGAATGCGCGCATGTTCGCGCTCGCCGAGATCGCCGCCGACGACGCCGGCCGGGCGAATGGCGAAGCCAAAATCCATTACAATTTTTGGCGCCCGATTACCGCAATCCGCAATGCGGAGGAGGATGGCAACTCCGCGACCGCGGCCGACGGCGGCTGGGAACCGCTGATCGCAACCCCCAACCATCCCGAATATCCGTGCGGTCACTGCACCTATGCCGCCGCCGCGGCCACGGTTCTGAAAAGCGAGGTCGGCAATGCGCCGCCGGGAGGCGTCAGGGTTCAGTCCAGATCGGTGCCGAACAGCGTCGTTCAGGTGCTGCCGAGCTTCGACGAATGGGTGCGGCAGGTCTCGATGTCTCGCATCTATGGCGGCGTTCACTATCGCTTCTCCAACGAAGCAGGCGAGGAGATCGGGCGTAAGGTCGGGCAGATGGTCGTCGAGAGGGTGATGCGGCCGTTGCCGGTCCAGAGCGCGAGCAGGTGAACTCGGCCGTCATTGCGAGCGAAGCGAAACAATCCAGAACCACGCTGAGCCGCTGGATTGCTTCGTCGCTTCGCTCCTCGCAATGACGGGTGCGTGCGCAACACCGCCGTTGCGCGCCCTGCCCCGCTTTGCTAGAGGCGCGCTCCTGCCAATCCGGGGTCGCCCCGGGTCTCATCACGTGCGGTCGTGGCGGAACTGGTAGACGCGCAACGTTGAGGTCGTTGTGGCCGAAAGGCCGTGGAAGTTCGAGTCTTCTCGACCGCACCATGATCAGGCCGGGAACGTCCGAGGGACGTTTCCGGA
>CADCWB010000091.1 GCA_902806295.1 uncultured Sphingomonas sp.
AGCGGGCCCGATGGTGTCCCGCCCCCGGCCGGCGGGGCTCCCTGGCCCGTGGACAGCGTGGACGGGCTGCACCCGCCCTCGATGACCACAGGCCCATCAACCGCATCGGCGCTTTCGATTTCGTTCATCAGGTACTTCATCATCCCGGTCTCCGGTCGGACAAACGGCTGTCCAAGGAAACCGGGTGCAGCTCACAGCTTGGCCGCGAAGTCGCCGCCGAACTTCAGGCACCACTGCCGGATGCTCTCGTGGCTGACCACGATGCCGCGCTCGGCCAGGATCAGCTCGACGTCGCGGAAGCTCAGGCCGAAGAGGTGGTAGAGCCACACCGCGTGGCTGATGACCTCGGCCGGGAAGCGATATTCGAGGTAGGTGGCGGGCTCTGGCGTCATCCCTCCAGCTTGGCCCAGCCAGCTCGTTCCGGCCAGAGACCGTCAACTTGCCAATGCCTTTATTTCGCAGCGACCCGGAACAGCCCTCCCAGCGCAATCTCGTCGGTCGCGATGCCCATCCGCCGCAGCGCTGCCCAAAGCGAGGCCTGGTTGGAGGTAACGACGGGCAGATCCAGTTCGCTCTCCAGCCGTTCGATCTGGTCCAGCACCAGCAGGTTCGTGCAGCTCACGAACAGGGTGTCGCAGCCGCGGATGCGTTCCCGGTTGCGGAGAACCAGGTCTGCTACATCGGACGAGGCGAGCGCCATGATCTCGGCACTGACGGCACAATGGAAGGACGCGTAAGCGGCCACCTCAAAGCCGTGGTGCGCGAGGAAACCGATCTCGTGGTCATTCACCGCATCCGGGTAGGGCGTGACCATGAAGATCCGACGTGCTCCCACCGCCTGCAGTGCCTCGAGCACCGCGGTGGAGGTGGTGACGGCCGGGATACCGGTCAGGGCTGTGATCCGGTCGGCAATCGCGGACTCGTTGCCGAAGCCGTCGAGGAAGCTGCCACTGGTGCAGCCATAAACCAGGACCTCGGGATGCACCTTCGCAAGGTCGAGCGCGGCGCGGTCCGCCGTCTTGCCCATGGCGATGAGCGATTCCTTCGTCAGTGCCGCTTCCGGCCGCGACAGGCGATTGTGGTTGGTCACCACCCCCCTGGGCAAATACCGTGGCAACTCCCGTTCCAGCGCCACATTCACCGGCGGCGCGATGATGCCGATCCGCCGCACCCTGTTGTCGGTCGCCATGCTCGATCTCCCCTTACCGGGCGGCTCGTGCCGCACGCAGCGTCGCGGTTCTCGGCTCATCCGGTGTTCCGTCCTGGTGCAGCACGACACCGTAATGTTCTGCCGCCTGGTCCGGCTCAATCAGTCCGTAGCGGACGTCGCGCGCAACGAGCGCCGGGTCGCGCGCGAGGGGATCACCGTAGCCGCCGCCTCCCGGCATCTCGACGATCAACCGGTCGCCGGCGGGGATGCGCTGGAAACCCTTCACGCGCAGCGCCGCACCCGAGCCGAGGCCGAGCCGGCCGGTTGCACCGGGGCCGCCCCCCTCTCGGCCGCGCGCCGGATGCACACCGCGCTCGAAGCGTGCATGAATGCCGAAGGCGGCGTCATCGCGACTGGCGATCTCCATCCGCTGACCGAGGCCGCCGCGCTGCCGACCGGGCCCGCCGGAGCCGCGGCGGAACTCCTTCCGCCAGACCACGAGTGGCGTGATCGCCTCGGTGATCTCGACCGGCACATTGCGCACGCCGGAGGGGAAGGGTGTGGCGGAGAGCCCATCTTGCCGCGGCCGCGCGCCCGCGCCGCCGGAATGGAAGGTCGTGACGTTGAAGGCCCTGGTCCCCGTGCCGCCCGTGCCAGTCAGCCCGTGCCCGGCGACCAGACTGAGGTTCCAGAGATTGGAGGTCCCCTCAGCGGGCACTGTCCCCGGCATTGTCTGGTTCAGGCAGCCATAGACCACGTCGGGCAGCATGTGGCCGATAAGAGAGCGTCCGTACACCGCAGCCGGATGCGGCGCGTTGACGATGGTGTTCTCCGGCGCCGTGACGACGATGGCGTCGAGCGTGCCGGTGTTGTTCGGGATCCAGGGCGCGAGCGCTGCCTTCACGCCGAAGGCCGTATAGGCCTCAGTGTAGCAGAGCGGACAGTTGATGGCGTAGCCCGACAGGCCGGAACTGCCGGCAAAGTCCACGAGCACCCTGTCCTCGCCGATGGTCAGGGTCGCCGCGAGCGTCACCGGTGCCTCAAAGCCGTCGATGATCATGCTGGCGCTCCAGCTTCCACGCGGCAGCTTGGCGATGACCTCCGCCATGGCGCGACGGCTGCGGGAGACGATCTGCTCGCCCAGTTCCTCGAGATCGGCGAGCTCGTACTCCCGCATCATGTCGAGCAGGCGCTGGCCACCCTTCTCGTTGCAGGCGACTAGCGCGTAGATGTCGCCCACCACCTGCACCGGCTCGCGCACATTGGCGCGGACGATGTTCAGCAGATCATCATTCATCCGCCCCTCGCGCGCGAGGTGCATCAGCGGGATGTAGAGGCCCTCATGGTAGACCTGCCGGCCTTCCACGCTGCTGCCAAGGCCGCCGATATCGACCACATGCGTCGTGCACGCGAACAGCGCAACGCCACGGCCTTCGAGGAAGACCGGCGTCACCACCGTCAGGTCGAAGAGATGGCCGGTGCCCTTCCAGGGATCGTTGGTGATCAGCACGTCGCCGGGCTTCAGCGTCGCCGCCGGGAAAGCGTCGAGGAAGTGGACGACGGAGCGCGCCATGGAGTTGATGTGCCCCGGGGTGCCAGTGACCGCCTGCGCCAGCATGCGCCCCTGCATGTCGAAGACACCGGCGGAGATGTCGCCGGCCTCGCGTGCCGCGGTGCTGAAGGCGGTGCGGACCAGGGTCTGCGCCTGTTCCTCCACTACCGAGAGCAGCCGGTCCCAGAGGATCTGGATCTCGATCTCTCCCAGCGGGCTTCTCATCGGCCGGTCCTCTCGATCACGATGTGGCCGGCCGCATTCGGCCCGGCCTGGAAGCCCTGCGGGACAAGGGTGGAGGTCTCTGCCTCCACGATCACCGCAGGTCCCTGGATGCGTGCGCCGGGCGGTAGCGCGGCCCGATTATGGATCGCTGCCTCGACCTCGGCGCCGGTGCCGGGGTCCATCAGGCGGCGCCAGCCGGAAGGCGCGGGCGCCTCGGCCGGAGCCGGGTCCGGGATGCGGGCCGGCAAAGGCTTCGGCTCCGCCAGCGAGAGAGTCCAGGTCAGGACCTCGATCTCGAGTCCAGGAATCGTCCGTCCGTAAAGGCCGTGATAGGTGGTCTCGAAGGTGGCACGCAGACGCTCCGCGCCATCGGTGCCATAGGGACCGTCCGGCAGTACCACCGGCACCTCGTGCCCCTGGCCACGATAGCGCATGAAGCCGGAGCGCACCTCCCGCAACAACGCGTCCGGTGCGCCGAGCCGCACCACCGCCTCGGCCTCGGCGCGCATTTCCGTGAACAGGGCGTTGACCATCACGGCGTCAAACGCGGTTAACGGGACCAGGCGGGTGCGCACCACCTCGTAACCGATCGGTGCGCCGAGGAAGCCATGAGCGGAGCCAACGCCGGCGCCGACCGGCACCAGCACGCGGTGGATGCCGAGCTTCTGCGCCATTCGCGCGGCGTGCAACGGTGCGGCGCCTCCGAAGGCTATCATGGTGCGCCCTGCCGTCTCCTTGCCGTTCTCCACCGCATGCACGCGTGCCGCGTTCGCCATGGTCTCGGTCACGATCTCGGTGATGCCGAGGGCCGCCTGCTCGACCGACATGGAGAGCGGCGTCGCCACCGTCTCCCGGCACGCCGTCCCGGCCGCCTCTGGGTGCAGATCGATATGCCCGCCCGCAAAGCGCGCCGGGTCGATCCAGCGCAGCACCAGGTCGGCATCGGTCACGGTCGGCAGCGTGCCGCCGCGGCCGTAACAGGCCGGACCGGGCATGGAGCCGGCGCTATCCGGCCCGACGGTGATGCGCCCGAGCGGATCGACGCGCGCGATGGAGCCGCCGCCGGCGCCGATCTCGACCATGTCGATGACCGGAACACGCACCGGGATGCCGCTGCCCTTCACGAAGCGCGCGGCACGTGCGATCTCGAAGTGGCGCGCCTGCTGCGGCTTCTGATCGTCGATCATGGTGATCTTCGCGGTGGTGCCACCCATATCGAAGGCGAGCGCCCGGTCGATGCCACTCTGGGCGGCGATGAGTTGGGCGAGGATGGCGCCGCCGGCTGGCCCGCTCTCCACCAGGCGGATCGGGAAGCGGCGTGCCGTCTCGACCGTTGTGATGCCGCCCGAAGACATGATGAGCAGCAGCGGCGCCCGGGAACCGAGGGCACGCAGGCCTTCCTCCAGCCGGCGGAGGTAGCTTTCCATCAGCGGCAGGACATAGGCGTTGGCGACCGTGGTGGAAGTGCGCTCGTATTCCCGGATCTCCGGGCAGACCTCGCTCGAAATGGCGATGACGGAAGCGGGGAAGGTGCGCGACAGGATCTCCCGCGCGCGGATCTCATGCTCTGGGTTCTGGTAGGAATGCAGGAACGAGATGGCGAGCGCCTCGATCCCTCCGGCGGCAAGCGTCTCGCCGATCATGGTGAGCGCGACCTCGTCCATGGGCAGCAGCACGGTGCCATCAGCGGCGACGCGTTCCGGCACTTCCAGACGCCAGGGGCGGGAGACCAGCGGCTCTGGCCGTTCCATGTAGAGGTCGTACTGCTCGAAGCGGTGCTCATAGGCGATCTCAAGGGAGTCGCGGAAGCCCTCGGTAGTCACCAGGGCGGCCTTCGCCCCCTTGCGCTCGATCAGTGCGTTGGTGGCCAGCGTGGTGCCGTGGATGACGAGCGCGAGATCGGCAGCGGCGAGCCCGGCCTGCTCCAAGACCGCGGCAGTGCCCTTCAGCACGGCGCGTTCCGGCGCGTCAGGCGTGGTCAGCACTTTGGCGGAAAGCGAGCGATCCGGAAGCTGGAGGACGAGATCGGTGAAGGTGCCGCCGATATCGACAGCCAAGCGTGCGGTCTGTGTCATGTCATCCTGCGATCCGGCACTCTGTTCCTGTGGGTGGGCGGCGGTTCGCCCTTAATCCGCCCGGATGCCGGCGGTGCGGACGACGCCGGCCCAGGTCTCGGCCTCAGCGCGTACGAAGGCGGCGAATTCGGCCGGCGGCAACGGACCGGGTTCGAAGCCGATGCGGCGCAGCAGGTCGACCACCTCCGGCTTGGCAAGAAGCTTGGCGATCGCCGCATGGAGCAGTCCGCGCACGGCGACCGGTGTTTCAGGCGGCGCGACCACGCCGTACCAGTTGGCGATGTCGAAATCCGGCACAGCATCGCCGACCGAAGGCACCTCCGGCGCTTCGGACCAGCGCGCCTTGCTGCTCACGGCGAGCAGCCGCACTTGGCCTTGCTGGGCGGCCGGCCACACAGAGGTATCGCCGAAATGGATGTCGACATTGCCGGCGATGAGATCAGCCATCGCCGGTCCCGTGCCGCGATAGGGCACATGCGTCATCCGCGCGCCAATGCGCAGGTTGAGCAGGGCGCCCGCCAGGTGCTGTCCGGTGCCGACGCCGCCGGAGGCATAGCGAATGGCCTCCGGCTGCCGGTGCAGCAGGGCGACAAAGTCGGCGAGGTCGCGCGCCGGCAGGTCCCGGCGGCAGACCAGCAGCAGCGGGCTACGAACCGCGCGGGTAATGAAGCCGAGCGACATTGGGTCATAGGGGGTGGGGCGCACGGCGGGACCGGCGGTCATGTTGCCGGGGCTTGCCATGGCGATGGTGTAGCCGTCGGGCGGCGACTTCGCCATTGCGTCCACGCCGATGGCGCCACCCGCACCGGCCCGATTATCGACCACCACCGTCTGGCCGAGCGCGGCGCCGAGGTGTTCGGCGATAATCCGCCCCGTGGCGTCGACGCCGCCGCCCGCGGCGAAGGGCACGATCAGGCGGATCGGCCGGTTGGGGAAATCCTGCGCCAGGGCAGGTCGGTCCATGCTTCCGGCGGCGCTCGCCGCCAGGAGAATGAGGCTGAGGTGGCGCCGCGGGAGGAGGAGGGTCATCCTGCTGGTATCCTTACATGAGGCGTTGGTGCAGCGAGCCGCCGGGAGCCAGGTCGGGTGGCCCAGCTACGGCTAAGCCGTTAGACCCTCGGGCATGCCGTTCAACGTATGGCCCGCCCCGTCCGCAAGCGCTTCCTCACGGGTCAGTGCGATCAGTCCACGTCAACGCATCCGGTCTCGGAGCACCGCCCCGGCCAAGATGGAGATCCGCGCGTCCCGGTCCTCCTGAAGCACATCGGCGTCGAGCGCCATTGAACGGCACAGGATTCCGGTACGCCGGTCGACTGTCAGGCCATCTCGCTTCCGCCACCCGCAGACCTCATCAGCCGCTCACGCCGGACTGGCGTCCGCGGCCGATCTCGTTCGCTACGGCGCTGCCGCAGCTCCGACCTCGAA
>CADCWB010000092.1 GCA_902806295.1 uncultured Sphingomonas sp.
ATGAAGCCGATGGGTCTTTGGCAGGAAGGCGACTGGATCGCAGCGATTGCGGTGCTTGTGCTCGCGGTGTTCCTCACCATTGGGGCCAAGGTCGCCATCCAGAAGGAGCCGGAGTTCGCGGGCCACCCCAAGGGCCTCTACATGCTGTTCTTCGCGGAGATGTGGGAGCGCTTCTCGTACTACGGCATGCGCGCCATTCTGATATTCTACCTGACCCAGCATTGGCTGTTCAACGACAGCAAATCGAGCCTGATCTACGGCGCCTACACCAGCCTGGTGTACATTACCCCGGTGCTCGGCGGCTATCTCGCCGACCGTTATCTCGGTCAGCGCAAGGCGGTGCTGTTCGGGGGCGTGCTGCTTGCGGCCGGTCACAGCCTGATGGCGGTTGAAGGCACTGGCGGACAGAGCGACCCAACGATCAACGTATTTTGGGCCGCGCTGGCCTTTATCATCGTTGGGTCCGGCTTCCTCAAGGCCAACATTTCGGTGATGGTTGGTCAGCTCTACAAGTTGACGGACATCCGCCGCGACGGTGCCTACACCATCTTCTACATGGGAATTAACGTCGGGGCCGCGATCGGCACCATTCTCGTCGGCTACCTTGGCCAGACGATCGGCTGGGGCTGGGGCTTCGGCCTCGCCGGCATCGGCATGCTCGCCGGTCTGGTGGTGTTCGTCCTCGGCAAGAGCGCTCTGCGGGGCGCCGGCGAAGCGCCGCGCCCGCTCAGTCGTTCGAAGGAATGGACGCTGTACGGCATCGGCCTTGGCGCGGTGGCGGTGATCTGGGCGCTGGTCCAGTATCAGGACGTGATCCAGACCCTGTTGGTGGTCTCGGGGCTCGCCCTGCTCGGCTATGTTCTTTACGAGAGCTTCAAGCTTGAGAAAGAGCCACGCGAGCGGATGTTCGCGATCTTGTTTCTCATCGCGCTCAACCCGCTGTTCTGGGGCCTGTTCGAGCAGGCGGGCGGTTCGATGAACCTGTTCACCGATCGCTTCGTCGACCGCTCGGGCGTCCCGGCTTCCATCTTCCAGTCGATCAACCCGATCTACATCATCCTGCTTGCGCCATTGTTCGCCGGATTGTGGCAGTGGCTCGGGCGTCGAGGAAAGGAACCGTCGGCGCCGGCTAAGTTCGGGCTCGCGCTTGCCCAGATGGGCCTAGCCAACCTGGTGCTAGTGTGGGGCGCCGAGGCGTTCGGGCTGGCAGCAATGACCCCGGTTATCTTCGTCTTCCTCTACTATCTGTTCGCGACCACCGGTGAGCTTTGCCTGTCGCCGGTCGGGTTGTCGGCGATGAACCGGCTCGCCCCTTCCTTCCTCGCCTCGCTGATCATGGGGGCATGGTTCTACATGACCGCGGTCGGCAATTTCGTCGCCGGCAAGATCGGCGAAGCGACGGGCGGCCATGGCGGCGAGATGAGCAAGGAGAAGCTGCTGGATATTTACGAGATGTTCGGTTGGATCTCCATCGGTGCCGCCGTTGCAGTGCTTTTGGTCTCGCCCATCGTGAAGCGTTGGATGCACCTCGACACGCTGCAGGACCGGGACGAACTGGGCGGGCGCGACGAGTTGGCCGAGAACCAGGGCACCGGCATGTTTCCGCAGGGCGAGACTGCGCCCGTCCGTCCGCGGGAGGCCTGATGCGTAGCGGCCCTGCAGTCGTCGCGGCGGTAGCCGCAGCCCTGTTGTCCGGTTGCGCAGCGGTGGGCTCGAAGCCGGCCAAGGCTCCAGCCGTTCGCATCAATGCCGATCCTTATCCCTCGACCTATCGGGCTTACCCGGGCGCGGCGACACTGATCCGCAACGTCACCATCCTGGATGGGGAGGGCGGCCGCATCGAGCGGGGTGAAATCCTGCTGGTGAACGGCAAGGTGGAGGCAATCGCCGGCCTTGAGGGCGGCGGAACTGCCCCGGCAATCCTGCAGGCTCCGGCCGGTGCAGTTGTGGTCGACGGGACGGGCAAGTACGTGACGCCCGGCATCATCGATGTGCACAGCCATCTCGGCGACTATCCCAGCCCCGGCGTGCAAGCCCATGACGACGGCAATGAAGCGACGGCTCCGGCCCGCCCGGAGGTCTGGGCCGAGCACAGCGTGTGGCCGCAGGACCCCGGCTTCAGCCGCGCTTTGGCCAACGGCGGCGTCACCGCGCTGCAGGTGCTGCCCGGCTCGGCCAACCTGTTCGGCGGCCGCTCGGTCACGCTCAAGAACGTGCCAGCGCGGACCATGCAGGGAATGAAGTTCCCCGGCGCACCCTACGGCCTCAAGATGGCGTGCGGCGAGAACCCGAAGCGGGTGTATGGCTCCAAGGGCCAGATGCCTGCCACCCGGATGGGCAATATCGCGGTCACCCGTCAGACCTGGATCAACGCGGCCGCTTACAAGCGCAAGTGGGACAAGTATGAAGCCGAGGGCGGCGAGATGCCGGGCCGCGACCTCGCCATGGATACGCTGCGCGGCGTGATGGCCGGCGACATCCTGGTGCACAACCACTGCTACCGCGCCGACGAAATGGCGATCATGATCGACCTCGCCAAGGAGGCCGGTTACCAGATCGGTACTTTCCACCACGCCACGGAAAGCTACAAGATTGCCGACCTGCTTGCCCGCGAAGGCATCTGCTCGGCGATGTGGGCCGACTGGTATGGCTTCAAGATGGAGTCCTATGACGCCATCAAGGAGAACATCGCCTTTGTCGACAAGGCGGGCGCCTGCGCCATCGTCCATTCGGACGATCCGAACAGCATCCAGCGCCTGAACCAGGAAGCGGCGAAGGCGATGGCCGCCGGTCGCCGGGCCGGGCTCAACATCACCGAAGAGCATGCCTGGACCTGGCTCAGCGGCAATCCGGCCAAGGCGCTGGGCATTGCCGACCGGACCGGTAGCCTCAAGCCGGGCAAGATGGCCGACGTGGTGCTGTGGAACGGTAACCCATTCAGCAACTATACCCGGCCGGAACGGGTGTGGATTGACGGCGCGCTGATGTACGATGCCAACAACCCGCGGCTTCGTCCGGTGAGTGACTTCGAGCTCGGCCAGCCTGGCGAGGGAGACGTAAAATGATCCGCTCCCTGGTGCTGGCATTGCTGGTCGGCACCGCTGCACCGGCGTCCGCACAGACGGTCGCGATCATCCGAGGCACCGTCGCGCTCGGCGACGGATCGGAGCCGATCCAGAGCGGCACCGTGATCATCCGCAATGGCCGGGTCGCGGCGGCCGGCTACCAGATCGGCATCCCCCCCGATGCGCAGGTGATCGACGCCACCGGCAAGTGGGTCACCCCGGGCCTGGTCGCCGGCTTCTCGCGCCTGGGCCTCAGCGACGTGGATGCGGTCGAAGGCGCGACGGACATCTCCGCCAATGGTCCGTTCAGCGCCGCGCTCGACATCGCGCCCGCGATCAATCCCAACGGGCAGCCCGTGGCGGTCAACCGTTCGGAAGGCCTGACCCGAGCGATCGTTGCGCCAGCGACGGGGCGCAGCATCTTCGCCGGCCAAGGCGCGCTGATCGACACGGGTGCCGACCTCGATCCGGTCACCCGCGCGCGGCTGTTCCAGTTCGTCGAACTTGGCGAGCAGGGCGCGGAGGAGGCGGGCGGATCCCGTGCTTCGGCCCATGTGCTGCTGCGCAACGCCCTGCGCGAAGCCGCCGAGCTCGGTCGCTTCTCCACTCCCCTGAGTGGGGGCGGTGCCCGCGAGCGGCCCGGCGTGCCGGAAAATGCCCGCGACGAGAAGCTGCTGACCAACGATGCGCGCCG
This sequence comes from uncultured Sphingomonas sp., assembly GCA_902806295.1. Lineage (GTDB taxonomy): Bacteria > Pseudomonadota > Alphaproteobacteria > Sphingomonadales > Sphingomonadaceae > Sphingomicrobium. The sequence continues at coordinate 3,760 of CADCWB010000092.1, forward strand.
CAGCGACGACGTACTGCTGACCCGCTTCGATGCGGCCGCGCTGGTGCCGGTGCTGCGGGGCCGGCAGATCCTGATGATCCATGCCGAGCGGGCCACCGACTTGCTGCAGGTCCTCGCGCTCAAGCGCGAGTTTCCGAGCTTGCGACTGGTGATCGTCGGCGCCGACGAGGGCTGGACCGTGGCCGACCGGCTGGCCGCCAGTGGCATCCCAGTCATCGCCTCCGCCATGAGCGACCTGCCGGCAAGCTTCGAAAGCGTGGCGGCGACCCAGAGCAATGTCGGGCGGATGCGGGCGGCGGGCGTCAAGGTTTCGGTCGGGACCATCAACGACGACGACACCCGCATGGCCAGCCGGGCGCGCTTCTACGCCGGCAATCTGGTGGCGCTGAGCAAGATCCCCGGGGCTGCCGGGCTGAGCTGGGGCGAGGCCCTGGCGGCGATCACCTCGGGCCCGGCCGAGGCCGTTGGGCTTGGCGGTGAGATCGGCAGCCTTCGTCCGGGCCGCCGTGGCGACGTGGTGATCTGGTCCGGCGATCCGCTCGATAACGCCAGTGCTGCTGAGATGGTGCTGATCGACGGGGTGCAGCAGCCGCTTACCACCCGCCAGACGCGCCTCCGCGATCGCTACCGCGACCTCCGGCAAGACACGCTGCCAGAGGCCTATCGGCGGTGAACGCCCTTGCGATGACCGCAGCCTTTGGGGCGGCGTTCATCGCAACTCACCTCGCCTTGTCGCACCCGCTGCGCAAGCCGGTCTCGCGCTTACTTGGCGGGGCAGGGTTCCAGGCGCTTTACTCGATCATCGCCATCGCTCTGTTCGCGGGCATGATCTGGGCGCGCAAGGGTGCCGGTCCAGAAGCCTGGCTGTGGCAGCCGGGTGAGGTGGCCCTGCTCGCCGCGGCCCTGCTCATATGGCTCGGCAGCATGCTCTTGGTTGGCTCGTTCCGCCGCAATCCGGCGATGGTGACCTTCGGGCCCGGTAAGGACGTGGTGATCGGCTTTCCCGGAGGCGTATTCCGCATCACCCGTCACCCGATGATGTGGGGCTTCGCGTTGTGGGCAGTCGCTCACATCCTCGTTCACCCGGAGCCTTCGGCGCTCGTCATCGCCGTCACCGTGCTGATCCTCGCGCTGGCCGGCTCGGCGGGCCAGGATGTCAAGAAACGCCGTCACCTGGGTGAGGCCTGGTGCGAGTGGGTGCGGCGGACCAGTTTCGTCCCTTTCGGCAGCGGCCTTGCCTGGCCCGGCACCTTCGCCTTCGTCGGCGGAACCCTGCTGTTTCTGATCGCGACCTGGCTACACCCCGTGCCAGCCGGCGTCTGGCGCTGGTTCGGTTAACCTTGCCGCGCTAAGGCGGAGGTATGGCACGCAAATTCTTCGGCACGGATGGTATCCGCGGCCTCACCAACACCGCCCCGATGACTCCCGAAATCGCCCTCAAGGTCGGGCAAGCGGCGGGCGCGCACTTCTTCCGCGGCGACCACCGGCACCGGGTGGTGATCGGCAAGGACACGCGCCTGTCGGGCTATATGATGGAATCGGCGCTGGTGGCCGGCTTCTGCAGCGTCGGCATGGACGTGGTCCTGCTCGGACCCATGCCGACCCCGGCAGTGGCGATGCTGACTCGCTCCATGCGTGCCGATCTGGGGGTGATGATCTCCGCCAGCCACAATCCGTTCGCCGACAATGGAATCAAGCTGTTCGGCCCGGACGGCTACAAGCTGTCGGACGAAGACGAACTGGCGATCGAGGCCCGGCTGGATAGCGAGCCCGAACTGGTCGCGCCGGAGAAGATCGGCCGCGCCAAGCGCATCGAGGACGCTCGCGGACGCTATGTTCACTTCGCCAAGTCGACCTTCCCCGAAAAGCTCCGCCTCGACGGGCTCAAGGTCGTGATCGACTGCGCCAATGGTGCGGCCTACCATGTCGCCCCCGACGCGCTGTGGGAACTTGGCGCCGACGTAGTCCAGCTTGGCGTTAGGCCCAACGGCATCAACATCAACGACGGCTGCGGCTCGACCCATCCCGACAAGCTGCAGGAGGCCGTGGTGGCGGAGGGCGCCGACATCGGCCTCGCGCTGGATGGCGACGCCGACCGGCTGATCGTGGTCGACCAGACCGGCAAGGTAATTGACGGCGACCAGCTGATGGCCCTCATCGCCCTCGACCAGCAACGCCAGGGCTTGTTGCGCGGCGGGGCGGTGGTCGCGACCGTGATGTCCAATCTCGGGCTTGAGCGCAAATTGGAGGCTGAGGGGCTGCGGCTCGAGCGCACCAAGGTCGGCGACCGCTATGTGCTCGAGGCCATGCGCGCGACCGGCTGCAATGTCGGCGGGGAGCAGTCGGGCCACATCATTCTGTCCGATCATGCGACCACGGGTGATGGTCTGGTCGCCGGCCTTCAGATCCTTGCCGCCATGGTCGGGCAGGGGAAGCCCGCCAGCGAGTTGCTTAACCAATTCGATCCGGTCCCGCAGCTGCTCAAGAACGTCCGGTTCGCCGGCGGCGCTCCGCTGGAAGACGCTAGCGTCAAGGCCTGCATCGCGGGCGCAGAGGCGGAGCTCAACGGTAAGGGACGGCTGGTCATCCGCAAGTCGGGCACCGAGCCGCTGATCCGAGTCATGGCGGAAGGCGACGACGAAGCGCAGGTCCACGCCGTTGTTGACCGGATCTGCCAAGCGGTGGCGAGTGCTTAACGCTTTGTTGGGCAGTGCTGGCATATGGCGGCGCATCAGATTGGGCCCAACGCAATGACAACCACTCCCCGCATCCTCATCATCGCGGGCTCCGACAGCGGTGGCGGGGCGGGGATTCAGGCCGACATCAAGACGGTCACCATGCTCGGCGGTCATGCGATGACCGCAATCACCGCCATCACCGCGCAGAATACGCTGCGGGTCACCGCCGTGCACCCGGTGCCGGCCGAGACCGTGCTGGCGCAGATCGACGCGGTGATCGAAGACCTCGGGGTCGACGCCATCAAGATCGGCATGATCGGCTCTGCCTTCACGGCCAACGCGGTCGCCGCCCGGCTCGAGTTGTTGGAGGGCATTCCGATCGTGTTCGACCCGGTGATGGTGGCGACCAGCGGCGCCGACCTCGCCGACGACGCCACGGTCGCCGCATTCGGGCGGTTGATGGACATCGCCACCATCGCCACGCCCAACCTTCCCGAACTTAACCGGCTGACCGGCAAGGACGATCCGGTGGAAGCCGCGCTGGCGCTGGTCGGGGCGCACCGCTGCGCCGTGATGATCAAAGGCGGCCATGAGGAAGGCGACGTGCTCGGCGACGCCCTGATCGAAGAAGACAATATGACGAGCTGGCAGGGCTCGCGGATCGACACGCCGCATACCCACGGCACCGGCTGCACGCTGGCTACTGCGATCGCGGTCGGCCTGGCGCAGGGCAAGAGCCTGGCCCAGTCCATCGGCACCGCCCGCGAGTTCGTCCGCATGGCCCTGCACGAGGCGCCTGGACTGGGGCAGGGGCACGGCCCGATGGGGCACCACATGGTCCGGCTCGATGTCGGCGGCGGCCCGCGGCTCAACCAGGTCACGGTCACCGGCAAGGATTACGCCAAGTCGGTCGCCTTCTATCGTTCCTTGGGGCTCCGCCAAATCGTGGACAGCCCGGACAATGGCTATGCCCGGTTCGAGATGTGGGGCGGCGTCAGCCTGTCGGTGCAGATCGACCCCGAGGAAGAGGTCGCGCCGACCACCGCCATCTATCTTGAGTGCGACGATCTCGATGCTCGGGTAGAGCAGCTCGCCCGTTCCGGCTTGCCATTCGAGCATGGCCCGCGCAACCAGCCCTGGATGTGGCGCGAAGCCCGGCTGCGCGATCCCGCGGGCAACATCGTCTTTCTCTACAAGGCGGGGGAACATCGGCGCTACCCACCGTGGCGCCTGGCCAAGGAGCCGGTCAAAAGCGACGAGCCGAGCGTCCCGGAGCAAGATGAGGCTTACCAGCCCAAGCGAGCCATCCTACCCTAGGGGACGTGGCCCGACCCTGTTTCAAGCTTGAGCGCGATCATCCGTTGCCGCTGGCTGGCGTCGATGAAGCCGGCTGCGCGCCCTTGGCCGGCCCGGTGGTCGCCGCCGCCGTGGTGCTGGACCGGGAGAAGTTTCCGCGCGGAATCGACGACAGCAAGAAGCTCGACTTGGACACGCGCGAGGCGATCTTCGCCCGGCTGCAGCAACAGGCCCGATTCGGCGTCGGCATCTGCACCGTCGAGGAGATCGACAGCCTCAACATCTACTGGGCGCGCATGCTGGCGATGATCCGCGCGGTCGAGGCACTCGGCTTCGAGCCGGCGATGGTCATGGTCGATGGTAATCGCTGTCCCAAATGGGAGCGGCCGTCGGTGGCGGTGATCGCCGGCGATGCCAAGTGCCGGTCGATTGCCGCCGCGTCCATCGTCGCAAAGGTCACCCGCGACCGGATTATGGCTAACTATGCCGAGGCTCACCCGGGCTATGGCTGGGAATGCAACCGCGGCTATCCGACGCCCGATCATCGGCGTGCGCTGCGCGAACTTGGGCCGACGCCGCTCCATCGGCGCAGCTTCGGGCCGGTCCGCGAAGTGCTCGCGAATGCGGCCCAGCCGATGCTGCTTGCCGCCGAATAGCCCGGCGTGAGTCCTGCGGGTCACACCACAGCCTATTGAGTCCGGCGGAGGCGAGTGGACTCAATATCTTGTGTTTACGTCGTTGCGGACTCGTTCCGTTCTGTCCGCCCCCAAGCGGTCGTTAACCCTTTCGCTGTTGACCATGAGTCCGGCTGGACTCAGCATGGCGGCAACAGGGGACCAGTTACTCATGAACCTCGTTCTTCCAGTTCGCGAGGCGCGGACACGCTCGCCCGTTCGGACGGCCAAAGCTCCGACGGCGCTTGACGACGGTCGCATCATTCAGGGCGACTGCATCGCGGCGATGGCGGAACTGCCCGCCAAGTCGGTCGACATGATCTTCGCCGATCCACCCTACAACCTGCAGCTCGGCGGCGACCTATTCCGGCCGGAGGGTGGACGAGTCGACGCGGTCGACAACGATTGGGACAAGTTCGACAGCCTGTCCGTCTACGACACCTTCACCCGCGCCTGGCTCACGGAAGCGCGACGTGTGCTCAAGGACGACGGCACCATCTGGGTGATCGGCAGCTACCACAACATCTATCGGGTGGGGTCGCTGCTTCAGGACGCCGAGTTCTGGATCCTCAACGACATCGTTTGGCGCAAGTCGAACCCGATGCCCAACTTTCGCGGCACCCGCTTCACCAACGCGCACGAAACGCTTCTGTGGTGCGCCAAGGACGAGAAGGCGCGCTACACCTTCAACTACCAGGCGATGAAGGCGCTCAACGACGACCTGCAGATGCGCTCGGATTGGGTGCTGCCGATCTGCTCCGGCGCTGAGCGGCTGAAGGACGGCGCCGGGCACAAGGCGCATCCGACCCAGAA
>CADCWB010000093.1 GCA_902806295.1 uncultured Sphingomonas sp.
GAAGGAGCAGCAGCCGTGAGCGCCCGCGTTCATCGCCTTGGCAATGGCTTGTCGATCGTCGTTGATCGGATGGCCGATGCGCAATCCGCCTCGGTCGGCCTCTATGCCGGAGTGGGCTCTCGTTTCGAGGCCGACAGCAAGGGTGGCTTGGCGCACATGGTCGAGCATATGGTATTCAAGGGCGCCGGCAGCCGCGACGCGCGTGCCCTTGCCGAAGCGATCGAAGATGTCGGCGGGCAATTGAACGCCTGGACGTCCCGCGACCAGACGGTGTTCCATGCCCGCACACTCGGCGCCGACGTTCCGCTCGCCCTGGAGCTAATTGCCGACCTCGTCCGGGCACCCCGCTTCGATGAGGACGATCTCGAACGTGAGAAGGGCGTGATCCTGTCCGAACTAGGCGAGATTCACGACACGCCCGACGATCTTGCCGGCGACCTGTTGTTCGAAGCGGCCTTCCTGGATCAGCCATTCGGCCGTCCTGTAATCGGGACCGAAGCCTCCATTCAGGGCTTTGATCGGACGGACCTGCAAAGCTGGATTGATCGCCAACTGACCCCCGAGCGGCTGATGCTGGTAGCGACTGGGGCGATCGATGAGGACCACCTGCTTCAACTGGCCGAGCAGCGCTTTGGCGACATGCCATCCACAGCAGGCGAGCCGCCCGCGTCCGCTCGCTTCACCGGCGGCGAACTGATCGACCGGCGACGCAGCGAACAGGCGCATTGGAGCTTTGCCCTGCCCGCTCCGCTCGCGACCGACCCAGCCATGCCGGCTTGTACCCTGTTCACCCAAGCCGTCGGCGGCGGCATGTCGTCGCGCTTGTTTCAGCAGCTGCGCGAGGACCGCGGGCTCTGCTATTCGGTATATGCCTGGGTCCAGGGCTTTGCCGATTGCGGATTGTTCGCCGTTAGCGCGGCGACCGACCGCTCCGATGCTCCGGCCTCCCTGGCCCTCGCCCGTGAGGTCGTGGCTCGCGCAGCCGAGGAGCTTGGTCAGGGCGAGCTGAACCGCGCTCGTGCGCAGGTCGAGGCCTCCTTGCTGATGAGCCTGGAGACTGTCCAAGGCCGCGCCGACCACCATGCCCGCTCGGTCGAGTTGTTCGGGCGCATCGTGCCGGTCGACGAAGTGCTGGGCGAGTTGCGCGCGGTCGATCTGAACACCGCCCGTCAGGCCGGACAGCAGCTTCTCGCTGGCCCCATCGCCCTGTCCTCAGTCGGCGGCGGGGCGCTCGCCGTCGCCGCATGAGCGAGCTTCGCACCCTGGTAGCCGAGCCTTGGACCGACTGGGGCCTGATCGATTGCGGGAATGGCCGCAAGCTCGAGCGCTTCGGCCATGTCCGGGTGATCCGCCCGGAGCCTCAGGCGATGTGGGCACCCGCCGCTCTCGAGTGGACGGCAGACGCGGAGTTCCTGCCCGGCAGCGACGAGGAGGGCGGCGGCCGGTGGGTGCAGCACTCGCGCCTGCCCGCCAGCTGGCCGCTCGCGCGCGACGCCGTCCGCTACCACGCTTCGCTCACCCCATTTCGCCACCTTGGCTTCTTTCCCGACATGGCACCGCAGTGGGACTGGATGCGGGAGCGTTCCGGTGCTGCCGAGATCATGAACCTGTTCGGCTACACGGGTGTCGGCACGCTGCTGCTGAGTGAAGCCGGCGCCCACCTGACCCATGTCGATGCTTCGAAGAAGAGCGTCGAGGGCGGCAAGGCCAATGCAGCATTGTCCGGTCTCACCGAGCGCCCGATTCGTTGGATGATCGATGATGCGGCGAAGTTCACCGCCCGTGAGGTGCGGCGCGGCCGACGATACGACGGTATCCTGCTCGACCCGCCCAAGTTCGGACGCGGGCCGACGGGGGAGGTGTGGCGGCTGGAGGAGCATCTCGCCCCCCTTCTCGCCGACTGCCGCAAGCTGCTGGACGAAAACAGCCGCTTCCTGGTGCTGACCGTCTATGCGGTGCGCATGAGTGCCCTGGCGATCGGCGAACTGGTGCGGCAGACGCTGGCCGACCTAGGCGGCACGGTGGAATGCGGCGAAATGGCCGTGCGGGAGGAAGCGCGCGGCCTGCTGCTGCCGACCGCGATCTTCGCGCGCTGGTCTAGGTCCTGAGCGCGCGCAAGGCGGCACCGCTGACGAACGGCGCTCCGGCCAGGATGAACAGCGCAGTCGCCGCCTCCAGCTTCAGCGCACCCGCCTGAGCGTCGCCGATGGCTGCGGCGGCGAAGATCAGCAGCGGGATCGCCAATGGTAACAGGAGCAGGCCGCCCAACGCAGCGCCGCCGCGCAGGCCAGCGGTCAGACTCGCCACTGCAACCGCCAATGCTGCCAGTGCCGGCGTGCCCACCGCCAGACTGATCAACGCGCGTATCAAAGCGGGTTCATCCAGGCCGAGCAACGCGGCCCCGGGAACCGCGGCGAGCAGCAATGGCGGTCCGAAAGTCAGCCAATGGGCGACGATCTTAGCGATGGCGACCTCTTCGCCGCTGATGCCGCGGAGGCAAAGCTGGTCCAGCACGCCATCGGCCCGGTCCGGCTCGACCAATCGTTCGATAGGAAGTAGCGCAGCCGTCAACGCGGCGATCCATAGCGCCCCGCCACCGATCCGCGCCAGCACTTGAACATCCGGTCCAACCGCGAATGGGACGGTTGCTGCGACCAGCAGGAAGAAGATGACCGGTAACCATGCTCCGCCACGGAGCGCCCGGCGCACGTCGCGTGCGATCAGCCGCCCGATCAACCGCCCAGCTCCAGGATCCGCCATTCCCCGCCGGGCAGCGGGACATGCGAAGCGGCGACCACCGCTCCCCCTGCCTTGCGGTGCTTGGTAACCGCAACGCCCAGCAGTTCGACGCTCCGCGTGTCGAGGCCACTTACGGGCTCATCCAGCAGCCACAGCGACGCGCCGGATGCCGCCACCCGGGCCAGAGCGGCGCGCCTCTCTTGCCCGGTCGAGAGCATCCGGACCGGCACCTCCGCCAAGTGGGTGAGATCGAACGCAGCCATCGCGTCAGCGACGCTGCCTCCGTCAAGCGCTGCCCACCAGTCCAATGCGCTCGCCAGCGGCTGCTCGCGGTCTAGCGCCAGCGCATGGTCGGCGAGTGCTGCGGCCTGAGCGCGCACCGTCCCAGCCGCAGGCTTGAGCAGCCCACAAGCCAGGCGCAGCAAACTGGACTTACCCGCTCCGTTTGGTCCCCGCACCCACAGCGCCTCACCGGCTGTCAATGCAAGATCGAGACCTTCGAACAACATCCGTCCGCCGCGCCAGCAGGCGAGCTGGTCGAACCGGAGCAGGGCCGTCAACGGGCCTCTTCTTCCAGCGCGTGCATGTCCTCGTCGGAAAAGCCGAAATGATGGCCGATCTCATGGATCAGCACATGGGCGACCAGATGCTCGAGCTCCTCGCCGCCCTCGGCCCATTCGTCCAGAATCGGGCGGCGGTACAGCAGGACCTTGTCGGGCAGCGACCCCGAATCCTCGATGCTCTTCTCGGTCAACGGGCGACCGGAGTAGAGGCCAGTCAGCTCAAACCGATCGTGCAATCCGAACTCGCTCAGCATCGCATCGTCGGCGAAATCATCAACTTGCAGCACGACATTCCGCAACTGACCGGCGAAGGGCTCCGGCAGACGCGCCAGGGTTCCTCGAGCGATTGCCTCGATCTCGGCGGCGGACGGAGGAGGGCCAAAGGCGCGCATGGTCGGCCAAGCGCATAAGCCAGCCGGCCTACGCCGCCAAGAACGCTTCCTTGCTCCCGCGCAATCCCCGGACTACATGGCCGCCCATCCTGGCATGCGGAGCGGTGGCCGAGTGGTCGAAGGCGCTCGCCTGGAAAGTGAGTATACGGCAAAACCGTATCGAGGGTTCGAATCCCTCCCGCTCCGCCATCATCCTGAATAGATTTTCCCTTCTCGATAGCCGAGCGCGTCAGATAGGTGGAGGTTGAGTCGGCCCGCTAAACACATTGGCAGGCCGTGTTGTGCAGTCGGGCTACAGCTTACGCGGCCGATCTGACTGTTCGGGCGTCAGAATAAAACGGGCCAGCCGGGATACGGCCGTCAACAACCCAGCGATCACCCTGCAGAACGCGAAAGTGGCAAGGGACCAAGGGTACGGTGAGGCGCGTGGCCAGATGAGCATCGCGGAAGTGAGTACCGCAGCGGCTGCCAAGCTAAGTTCGAGAAGCCTCATCAGCCGTGCAGCCAAGCTTCGAACGACCGCACCGTTGGCTTCTGCCTCGCTTTTGCGGGAGCGCGCCTTCGCTTGCATCGATTGCCGCGACTCGAACCTAAAACTTTCGAGTTCGGAATTCGCCGGAGGTGGCAAGCAGGTGGTCACGTGTTTGGCTGACGGATGGCCCTTACGGCTCCGCCTCTTCCCCGCCGTACCGTTCCTGGAGTTCGACAAAGTAGGCTCTTATCGCGCTTGAGGGGACATCCTTGAACTCGCCCGCGCCGCCAGCGTAGATTTGAGCCCAAGGTGTGTCCGCGCCCTGCGTCAGAGCTGACAACCGGCGAGCGTCGAATTGGCCGTACTCATAGTAGATTTCGTCAATGGTGGCGCTTTCAACAAGCTCCAATCTGGATCGAGCTGGACCCTCCGGTCGTCGCCAGAACGTTGGCCCAAACGCTTCTTCGTTCGTGATCTCTCTACCTACAGGTTCGGTTCCGTAGGCCGTTAGCGCATCCGCAAGCTTCCGGTAGACCGGACCGAATTCCCAAGCCTCTGGCCGATCCAGGGTCAGAGCGTGACGTGTGTCGGCGAGCAGCCAACCATTCGCGATGTAGACAAGCTTCTGCAGCTGCATCTGATTGAAGCAATGGCCGTCGCGCGCGGCAAGCCGGATGAACTCATTCGCAATCTCGGGTGACCAACCGGGCATGTTCCCTCCCCGAGCCTGCTTAGAGCACGGAGAACAGAACATGAACTTAGAGCTTGGTTCGAAATGGAGGATCGTCCGGGCGTGTTCAGCCGAAGATTGCTTGTGGTTGGAGGCATGGCGAGCCTGCTCCCGCGATTTCTGCCTGTTTAATTAAGTGCAGCACTCGCTCGTTCGTCGGAGCGGTTCGATGACAGAGGGCAGCCACAGCCGTAACCGCCCCCTGCAACTCGTCGATCTCCGTTGACCGCCGCCGTTCCAAGTCCTCCCACATGGAAGAGCGCGCCTGGCGGTCGATCCGCACCGAAGCACCGGCGAGCAGCCGAAACAGGGAAGTCGGCAGCCGTAGGATGGTGGGCAGTAGCCTCGTCGGGACTGGACCGAGGCTCTTCGGCTTAATCCCGGCCTCCCTGAGCAGGGACAACGCTTCCTGCTGCTGCGCGGCAAGGACTAGTCCCCACGGCCGTTGCTGCAGTTGCTCGTAGAGCGTCAGTCCCGACAAGGCATTGAGCGCATTGTTGAGGTTCAGCAGCAGCTTGCCCCACAGCACTCCGGTCATATCGTCCGCTGCTGTCACCGGAAGGTGCGGCACCGACAGGGCGGCCAGCACATCGTCGCGCCCAGCCTCAACCACCAGTTCGCCTGAGGTGCCTCGATGAAAGCGGCCCTGCCCGAGCTGGACGACGTTGAACGGTACCATGCCCGCGAGCACCTGCCGCTTGCCGACGAGGCTGCGCAGCGTTGCTGCATTCGTCACCCCATTCTGCAGGCTGACGATCGCCGCATGCTCCGGTGCATGAGTTGCTATCAGCCGGCCCATCTCGGCCGTGGCGCCGCTTTTCACTGTCACTAGGACGATGTCGGCGTTCGCCAACACGGCCGGGTCCGTGCTCACCTTTGCTGCGTTTGGCGGTAGCCCTAGCTTAAGTCCGTCGAGGCTGCTCATACTAAGCCCGTGCTGCTCCACAACGGACACGAGTTCTTGGCGGCCCAGGAGCGTTACGGTCCGCCCCGCCGCAGCGAGTAGGCCGCCGAAATAGCAACCGATGCTGCCGGCGCCGGCTACGACGATGTGCGGCGGGTCCATGCCTTGAGCATGCTCTCCCAGCGCGGCCGTTGACAAGTTGAGCCGAAGCGGGGAGTTAGGCCTCCATGGCTTTCGACCAGAACCTTGACCCATCCCGCGCGCACAGCGCTTGGCGTTGGTGGCGGCCCATGACCTCGGCGGCGCGATGGCGCTGGCGGTGAGCTGATCGCACCGACGACAACTCCCTTCCAGTTTCAGCTCTAAGCGGCCCGCCCTTTCGGCGGGTTTTCTTTTGCCTCCGAGGTCTCCCATGCAGAACATTGCGCTTGCTCCAACGGCCACCGCGCCTCCACCGGCCGTCGATCATGGGCCCGTGCCCAACCCCCTGCCCAAGCTGCTGGCCGGCGAAGATCTGACCGCAGACGAGGCGCAGCACCTGTTTGAACGACTGGTACTTGGGCGGCTTGAGCCGGCCGAGATCGCCGGCATGCTGATCGCTCTGCGGATGAAGGGTGAGACGGCCGAGGAGATGATCGGCGCGGCCCACGCCCTGTCCGCCGCCGCCTTGCCGTTCGAGCGGCCGGACTATCTATACGCCGACTGCTGCGGGACGGGCGGCGATGGGTCGGGGTTGATCAACGTGTCCACAGCCACCGCCTTTGTCGCCGCCGCCGCAGGGCTGCCGATCGCCAAGCACGGCAATCGTTCGGTCAGCTCACGCTGCGGGTCGGCCGATGTGCTGGAGGCGCTGGGTGCGACGATCGAGGTCGATCCGGTGAAAGCGCGGACGTTGCTGGACCAGACGGGGTTCTGCTTCCTGTTCGCCCCGGCCTATCATCCGGGCATGAAGCATGCCGGGCTCGTCCGCCGCCAGTTGCAGGTGCGGACGGTGATGAACTTGCTTGGTCCCTGCATCAATCCGGCGCGCCCGCCGGTTCAGTTGCTCGGGGTGGCCGATTCCAGGATGCTGCGGCGCATCGCCTTGACCCTGCAGGCCTTGGGCGTGCGCGAGGCATTGGTGGTGCACGGCGCAGGCCTGGACGAGGTGGCGCTCCATGCTGAAACTCGCGCCATCCGCCTGTCGGTTGGTGAGCTGACCGAATTGGAACTCGCGCCGGAGGACGCCGGGGTGGAGCGAGCGGCGCTGAAGGCTGTTACGGGCGGCGAGGCAGCGGAGAATGCGGACCGGCTGCGGGCCTTGCTGGACGGCAAGGGCGCGCAGGCCGAACGCGACATCGTAATCCTCAACGCTGCGGCGCTACTGCTGACCGCAGGCAAGGCCGCCACCCTACGCGACGGTGCTGACCAGGCCCGCGATGCAATGCTGGCTGGCCGCGCCGCCAAGGTGCTGAACGCCTATGTGGAGGCGAGCCGTGGTTGACGTGCTGAAGGAAATCGTGGAGCGCAAGCGGGCGGACGTCGCTACGCGGCTGGCCGGGGTCGACTTGAGCGCCGCCCAACCGACCACGCGCAGCCTGCGCGCCGCTCTGGCCCGTCCGGGCGCTCGCTTCGTCATGGAAATCAAGCGGGCTTCGCCGTCTGGTCATCGGGCGCGGCACACATTGGAAGAAGCGGTGCGCGCCTACTGCCCGGTCGCCGACGCGATCAGCGTGCTAACCGAAGGGCCGTTCTTCAATGGCTCGCTCGACGACCTCCGTGCGGTCCGCGCAGCATTCGATGGTCCGATCCTGGCCAAGGACTTCGTCGTCGATGAGCGGCAAGTGGCCGAGGCCAGGTTGAACGGGGCCGATGCCGTCCTTTGCATGCTCTCCGTATTGGATGATCCTGCTGCCCGTGCCGTGCTGGCGGAGGCGGAACGCCTGGCGATGGACGTGATCGTTGAGGTGCACGACGAGGCGGAGCTGGATCGTGCGCTGGCGATCGGAGCGACCATCGTCGGAATCAACAACCGCGACCTGAAAACGCTGACCACCGACCTTGCGGTCACCGAGCGGCTCGCCGCGCGAGTACCGGCGGAAGTGCTGCTGATCAGCGAGTCCGGGATCTCCAGTCGCTCCGATGTCGAGCGGCTGGCCCCCGCGGTCGATGCGTTTCTGGTCGGATCGTCTTTGATGGCGGCCGACGATATCGGCGAGGCGGCGCGGGTGCTGGTGCATGGGCGTGTGAAGATTTGCGGCCTGACCCATGCTGACGACATCACGGCGGCGAGCTTGGCTGGCGCGAGCCATGCTGGGTTCGTCTTCGTGCCGGGTACGCCGCGAGCCATCGAGCCGCGACTGGCGGGTGCGCTGGTGGCAGCAGCCCGCAGCGCCGGCCTGAAGCCCGTCGGCGTGTTCCGCGACGCGCCTGCTCAGGAGGTCGTCGCTGCCGCCAGAGACCTGGAACTCGCGGCCGTACAATTGCACGGGCAGGAGGACGGCTCAAAGGTCGCGGCCATCAAGGCTGGCTTCAGCGGCGAGGTGTGGACGGCTTGCGCGGCAGGCGAGGATCGCGGCGGCGACCGGCCCTTGTTCGACAATGGCCCGGGTGGCACCGGCCAAGCGTTCGACTGGAGCTTGCTGCATGGTGCGCCTCGGCGCGGCCATGCCTTTCTGGCGGGTGGGATCGGTCCGGACAATGCACGGGCGGCGCAGGCAACCGGTGTGCACGGCATCGATGTCGGTTCGCGCATCGAACTCCATCCCGGACGCAAGGACAAATCGGCCATGCAGAACCTGTTCGCGGCACTCCGCCCTGGCGACCGGAGGTCTGCATGAAGCTGGATGGACGCTTCGGCCGCTATGGCGGCTGCTACGTACCCGAGATACTGGTGCCCGCGCTCGAGCAGCTGGAAGCGGCGTTCCTGGAGGCTGAGGGCGATCCGCAGTTCGAGGCTGAGCTGCAGGAGTTGCTGACCACCTACGCGGGCCGGCCGACCCCATTGACGCTGTGCCGAAACCTTGGCGCCGGCAGCGGTGCGCGCATCTACCTGAAGCGCGAGGACCTGCTCCACGGCGGCGCGC
>CADCWB010000094.1 GCA_902806295.1 uncultured Sphingomonas sp.
CACACCAACGGCGAATGCTTCCTCGTGCTGGATTCCGGTGCGCAGGTGAAGGTCAGCCGTTCCTATCGCGACGTGGTGGCGCGCTTCGTTCACTGATAGGCTGCGGCCCGGTTCAACAGGCAGGGGGCAGGATGGCGCAGGTCACGGGGTTGGGCGGGGTGTTCTACAAGGTTGCCGACCCGCAGCGGACTCAAGCCTGGTACAAGGACGTGCTCAATGTCGGCAGCGAGTGGGGCGCGATGTTCCCCTTCGCCGGTGATGCGGCCGGGTACAGCCTGCTCTCACCGTTCAAGTCGGACAGCGACTATTTCGCGCCCAGCAGCCAGCCCTTCATGATCAACCTGAGGGTCGATGACCTGGACGGAATGATCGCTTCGCTGGAGGGCAAGGGTATCGAGATACTGGGACGCCAGGACGAGGATTACGGCCGGTTCGCATGGGTCCTTGACTGCGACGGGATCAAGGTCGAGCTGTGGCAGCAGCTGGGCGAGGCTCCCGCTTCCTGAGGCGCGATAGCCAGCTGGGTCGCTTGGGTCCGCTCTTCAGCACTGAGCGGCGGAAGTAGGCGGCCGCGAGGCGCAGGATTACTGCCAACCACAGCGCTTGCCAGGCGATCGCCAGCAGGTGCGGCCACCAGCGGCCGTCGAGCGCGGCCCGGGCCAGCATGGCGTAGGGCGAGGACAAGGGAAACACGGCGGCGAAGATGCCGGCAGTCCCATCCGGATTGCTGGCGGCGGCAGCGGCGATGGCGAAGATCACCACCTGGCTCATGGTGATCGGCATGGAGAGGGTCTGCACCTCCCGCACTGTGGAGGCTTGCGCGCCGACCCCCAAAAATGCCGCGCCGATCAGCAGATAGCCGAATGCGAAATAGATGATCGCCATCAGCACGAAGCCCGGCCAGCCGAGCGCCGGCGCCGGCAGGGCGGACAGCGTGCCAGGGTCGGCCAGGAAGGTAACCGCAGCCACTGCGGCGCTGGCCCAGACGGCGATGCCAAGCAGCGACATGGCGAGCATGGCAAACAGCTTGCCGAGGAAGATGGCATCGACCGGAACGGCGGCGGCTAGCACCTCGATCACCTTGTTCGATTTCTCCTCGATCAACTGGCTGAGCAGCATGCCGGCGAGTAGCAAGGTGAGCAGGAATAGGAGCGCCTGCCCAGCGTGGGCCGTCAGCGTGCGGGCGGCACTGGTGCGCCCGGCAGTGCGCTTGACTTGCGTGACGGCGATCGGCTGGCCTTCCAGCCCTGGCGGAACCTGCGCTTGCCCGACGATCAGCCGGAGCTGCCGCGCCGTCGGTCCTTCCGGATCGAGCGAACCAATGAACTTGGGCAGGAATGTGCCCCCGGTCAGCACTCCGACCACGGCCGGCCGTGAACCGGTCAGCAGCCGCTGACGCAGCGCGGACTCGTCGGCGGCTGGCTGATAGTAGACGAACTCGATCGCCGGCTGCCCATCAAGGATGCCGGCAACGCGCGCGCGGGCGCCCTCCAACCGACGGATGTCGTTCTCGTAACCGATCACCGCGATCCGCGGCCGCTCGGCTTGAGTGGCGATGTTGGCGCCGATGCCGCCGAACAGCAGGCCGATGACGATCGGGAACAGCGGGCCGAGCAGGAAGAACAAAAAGGCCTTGGAAAACACGGTGGCGGTAAAGTCGCGCCGGCCGATCACGAAAGCGGCGCGGATGGTCGGAAGCGCGTTCATGCGGTCTCCTGCTGGCTGGAACTCAGGTCGCGCGCCGCGGCCTCGCCGGCGATAGCCACAAAGGCGTCGTGCAGCCCGGGCCGTTCGATCGACAGGGTTTCGATGCCGGCCCCACCGTCGATCAGCGCCTTGAGCAGCGGCTCGGGGCCGCCCGGCGGAAGCTCGAAGGTCCATACCGCGCCATTCCGCCGAGCGTTGGCCGGCAGCGCGGCGCGCCAGGGTCCGTCAGGAGCGCGGGTGGTAAGCTGAACGATCGGGCGCAGCGTGCCGCGGGCCTCATCCACCGCGCCTTCGAAGGCGACCTTGCCAGCGGCGATGATCGCGATCCGTTCGCACAACCGCTCGGCATGGGCGATGACATGGGTGGAGAAGATCACCGTCACCCCGGCCGCAGCCCGGGCGCGAATCTGTTCTTCCAGCTTTTCCTGATTGATGGCGTCGAGCCCGGAGAAGGGTTCGTCCAGCACGATCAGCTTCGGGTCGTGGACCAGCGTCCCGAGCAGTTGCACGGTCTGGGCCATGCCTTTCGACAAGGTCCGGATCGGGCGATTGGTCCAGTCGACCAGGCCGCGCTCGGCCAGCATGGCGGTGGCGCGGCGGCGGCCCTCGCCGAGCGGCAGGCCGCGCAGCGCGCCCATGAAGGCGATCGCCTCGCGTGCTGTCATCGCCGGATAAAGGCCGCGTTCTTCGGGCAGGTAGCCGACCTCGCTGGCCGCCTCGAGCGGGCGGTCGCGGCCGAGCAGCCGGCGAGTGCCGGAAGATGGGTCGATGATCCCGAGCAGCATGCGCAGGGTGGTGGTCTTGCCCGCCCCGTTGGGCCCAAGGATGCCGTAGATGCGGCCGGCCGGCACCGACAGCGAAACGCCGTCGACCGCACGCTTGTCGCCGAAGTCCTTGACGAGGTCGTGGGCTTCGATCGCGATGTCGGCGGTGCTTGGCGCCAGTCCGTTGTGCTGAGCTTGTCGAAGCACTGTTGTTACTTCCTGCCTCGCTAAGAAGGACAGCCCTTCGACACGCTCAGGGCAGCGGATCGCCCCATTGTTCAAGATAAGCTCAGGGCAAGAGCGGTAGTGAGGCCCTATGTTTGACTCGGCAAGCCTTAAGGAAGCGATACGGGCGGAGGCGAGCCGGCTGGGGTTCGCCTCGTGCGGCTTCACTCGGGCGGACTCCGTGCCGGGTGCGGGCGAGGAGCTGAAGGCGTGGATTGCGGCCGGACGGCACGGAACCATGGGCTGGATGGAGGAGCGGGCCGGGCAGCGTGGGCATCCGCAGGCGCTATGGCCTGAGGCGAAGAGCGTGATCGCGCTGGCAATGAGCTATGCGCCCGCCGAGGATCCGCGGCGGCTGGAGCAGGAGCCCGGCATCGGGCGGATCAGTGTCTATGCGCAAGGCGGCGATTACCACAAGACGGTCAAGAAGGGGCTGAAGGCACTGGCGCGGTTCATCGTCGCGGCGGTGCCGAGCGAGCTCAAGGTCTTCGTCGATACTGCCCCGATAATGGAAAAGCCGCTGTCGGCCGCGGCGGGGATTGGCTGGCCGGGCAAGCACACCAACCTCTTGTCGCGCGACCACGGCAATTGGTTCTTCCTGGGCGTGATCTTCACCGAGCTGGAGCTGGAACCCGACCCGCCGGCTACCGAGCATTGCGGCAGTTGCACTCGCTGTCTGCAATCGTGCCCGACGGAGGCGTTCGACGGTCCGCGCCGGATCGATGCGCGGCGCTGCATCTCCTATCTCACGATCGAGCATGCGGGCCCGATCCCGCACGAGTTCCGCACCGCGATCGGCAATCGGATCTACGGCTGCGACGAGTGCCTGGCCGCCTGTCCGTGGAACCGCTTCGCCGAGCAGGCGCAGGCCAACATGGCGTTCTTGCCCAGAGCCGAGCTGGCTGCGCCCAAGTTGGCCGACTTGCTGGCCCTGGATGACGCGGGCTTCCGCGAGCTGTTCGCCGGCTCGCCGATCAAGCGGATCGGGTCCAAGCGGTTCATGCGCAACTGCCTGATCGCGGCGGGCAACAGCGGCGATCCAGCGCTGCTGCCGCGAGTGGAGGCACTGCGCGGCGACGCCGATCCGGTGGTGGCGGAGGCGGCGCATTGGGCCGCCGACCGGCTTCAGCCCACCCGTTGCAGCGTGGCGATGCAGCCGGCCGGGTCGGTCGGGTCGCCACTCGGCCGGCGCGCGTCGACATAGGTGACCCGCAGCGTGCCGCTGGCTGCGCCGCCAGGCGGATAGAGAAAAGCGTCGAGCACGCAGGATCGGGTCGCCCATTGCAGCTTGAGTCCGGGACCCTCGCGAACCTGGAACACGGGCTGGCCGAACCGCGCGCCCAGTTCGTGAGTGGTCAAGCCGATTAGACTGCCCTGCTGCCGAACAGGCTGCGGGGCGGCGATCACCGGTGCTGCCGGCTGCGGCTGGGTCCGAGGGCTGGTGGTGCAGGCGGCGAGCAGGGTGGCCAAGGTGGCGGCAGCAAGAAAGCGCATGCCGAGCTGTTTGGAGCGGCGCGGCTGGACTGGCAAGCGGTGCGCGGCTACCCGCCCGCCTTTCCCGATCATCTGCGAAGGACCTCCATGACCCAGCCCCGCTTCGACGTGCTCTGCATCGGCAACGCCATCGTCGATGTGATCGCCGATGCCGACGATGCCTTCCTCGACGCGCAGGGGCTGATCAAGGGCTCGATGCGGCTGATCGATGAGGCTGAGGCGGAGCGGCTTTATGGCGTGATGGGGCCAGGGCGTGAGCTGTCGGGTGGGTCGGCGGGCAATACGGCGGCGGGACTGGCGGCGCTAGGCTGCCGCACCGGGTTCATCGGCCAGGTCGCCGACGATCAGCTGGGCACGATCTACCGCCATGACATCCAGAGCCAGGGCATCGACTTCTTGGTCGACCCGCGTGGCGATGTCGGCGCCACCGCGCGCAGCCTCATCCTGGTCACGACCGATGCGCAGCGGACGATGAATACCTTCCTTGGCGCGGCCCAGCTGCTGTCGGCCGAGGCGATCGACCACTCGGCGGTGAAGGACGCCGCCATTCTCTACCTAGAAGGCTATTTGTGGGACCCGGAAGGGCCGCGCGCCGCGATGGAATCCGCGATCGCCGAGGCCAAGGCGGCCGGGCGCAAGGTTGCCCTCACCTTGTCCGACACATTCGTGGTCGACCGGCATGGGCCCGACTTCCTGCGCCTGCTGGACGAGGGCAAGGTCGACATATTGTTCGCCAATGCGGCGGAGCTGGCGTCGATCACCGGCCAGGACGACCATGAGGCGGGCATCGCCAAGCTGGCGCCGCGTGTCCCGCTGCTGGTGGTCACGCATGGCGACCAGGGTGCAACTGCCGTTGCAGGCGGCGAGCGGGTCAGCGTTGCGGCCGAGCCAATCGAGCGGCTGGTGGATACTACCGGCGCCGGCGACCTGTTCGCAGCCGGCTTCCTGGCGGGCCAGTCACGCGGGCTAGGGCTGGAACCATCGCTCAGGCTGGGCGCG
The DNA here is from genome assembly GCA_902806295.1 of uncultured Sphingomonas sp. Taxonomy (GTDB): domain Bacteria; phylum Pseudomonadota; class Alphaproteobacteria; order Sphingomonadales; family Sphingomonadaceae; genus Sphingomicrobium. The sequence goes on from CADCWB010000094.1 coordinate 5,190, forward strand.
ATTGCGGCGGCCGAGGTGATCCAGCACTATGGCGCTCGGCCGGAAGCGGACCTCACGGCACTGGCAGGCGATCTGCTCCAGCCGGCCTGACGGTCAGCAGCGCCAGCCGCCACCCGACCAGTATTGCCGCTCGCAGTTGCCGTTCTGGCCGACCCAGCGCGGCATGCTGCGGTCCGGGCGGTCGTGCCACCAGTCGTTGAAGCTGTCCGGCGCGAAGCTGCGGTTGTTGTAGTAGCCCCAATCCGGGCTGTAGCCGAAGCCATTGTAGAGCACGACGTTGCGTCCACGGCGGCGGTCGCCGTCGGGCCGGCCGATCGGAGCGCTACCGATCTGACTGTAAGGGCCGCTGTGAACCCTGGTTCCGGACGATCCGGCAAGCTGCGCGTGGGCGGTCGCTTCCGGGAGGATTCCGGTGGCAAGGCAGGCTGTGGCGGCAAGCAGCAGACGAGACATCGGTCGCCCTTTCTTCTGTTCTCCCCGGACCCCGCTTAAGCAAACGCCGTGGCTTGCCGCTTGTTGCAACAGCAAGAAGGGCGGCGCCGCTGCCGGCACCGCCCTCCCTTGACCGCACTGCAGCTTTAGCCGCGAGTGACAGTGCCATCGTCCGGATTGTCTTCCTGATAATAGGGCATTTCGCCGTCGGCGGTGATCGCGTGACCCTTGCCGAGTTCCGAATTGCGCATGCCGTAGACGAAGTAGAGCACGATGCCGCCCAGCATGTACCACAGGAAGAACTTCAGCACGTCCCAGGGAACGGTGGTGATCAGATACAGGCAGGACAGGATGCCGAGCACCGGCAGCACCGGGTAGAGCGGCACCTTGAAGCCTCGCGGGAGCTCAGGCGCCGACCGGCGCAGGTAGATGACCGACAGGCAGACGATCGCGAATGCTGCCAACGTCCCGACGGAGGTCATGTCGCCGAGCACGTTGATGTCGAAGAAGCCGGCCGCAACCGCCGTGATCACACCAACCAGGACGGTGTTGATGTAGGGCGTCTTGAACCGCGGGTGCACGCGAGCGAACACCTTGGGCAGCAAGCCGTCGCGGGCCATCGTGTAGAAGATGCGGGTCTGCGCATACATCAACACCAGCACGACCGAGGTCAGGCCTATGATGGCGCCAATCTTGATGATCTTCGCCAGCCAGCTCCAGGTCGGGCCGAAGTTGTCGACGACGACGGCGACCGGGTCCGGCACGTTCAGCTGCTGGTAGGGCACCAGCAGGGTCATGATCGCCGCCACCAGCATGTAGATGACGGTGCAGACGATCAGCGAGCCGATGATCCCGAACGGCATATCGCGCTTCGGATCGCGAGCTTCCTGGCCGGCGGTGGAGACCGCCTCGAACCCGATGTACGCGAAGAAGACGATCGACGCGGCTCGCATGATGCCGTCAACGCCGAACTGCCCCTCGCCCTGGTTGGGCGGAATGAAGGGGGTCCAGTTGGCTGTGCTCAGCTCACCGAAGTTCGACAGAACGATTAAGCCGCCCACGACGATGAAGGCGACCAGAACGCTGACCTTGATAGCGACGATGGCGTTGTTGACCTTGGCGGATTCCGATACGCCGACGACCAGCAATGCCGCGAGCGCCAGGCAGATCAGGAAGGCCGGCAGGTTGAAGATGGTGGTCACGGTCTGGCCGTTCACCAGCACTGGGGAGCCCTCGCGCATCAGCGTGTAGCCGGCGGGGCCGGTCAGCTGCGCGGGGATGGCAAGGCCGAAGTCCGCCAGCAGGCTAACCACGTAACCGCCCCAGCCGACCGCAACGACCGAAGCCGCGAGGCCATATTCCAGCAGCAGAAGCGCGCCCATGATCCAGGCGACGAACTCGCCAAGGGTGGTGTAGCCATAGGTGTAGGCGGAGCCGGACACCGGCAGGGTCGAGGAAAGTTCGGCGTAGCAGAGACCGGCGAAGGCGCAGACGATGCCCGCCACCACGAACGACAGCAGCACGGCGGGGCCGGCATGCAGCGCGGCGGCGCTGCCGGTGCGGACGAAGATGCCCGCGCCGATGATGCAGCCGACGCCGAGCAGCAGCAGGTTCCACTTGCCCAGCGTGCGCTTCAGTTCGCTGCTGGCCGATTCCTCTTGAACTTGCGCAATCGACTTGCGGGCGAACATTCGCTCCACCAAGCCGCGCGGCGGTGCACTCGCCATAGATCGTCTTCCCCTTGAGGTGTTCCTCGTCTGGAGGCGGAGCGTAGCGGCTGAAACGAAGCGCGCAATCCCTTGTGAGAAGAAGCTGGGCTACCGCGCCAGCATGGGTCCGAGGGGCTGGCCGCCCAGGATGTGGATGTGCAGGTGGGCGATCTCCTGCCCACCGCGCTTGCCGACGTTGCTGAGCACCCGGTAGCCTTGGGTGCTCGCTTCCACGATCCGGGCCGCTTCGCCGACCGCGCGGGTCAGTGCAGCAGCTTCGGCGTCGGACGCGCGGGCGCTGAAGTCGTCCCAGCTGACGTAAGGACCGCGCGGCACGGCGAGCAGGTGCACCGGCGCCAATGGGTTCACGTCGTGGATCACGATCGCATGCTCGTTCTCAAACACGATCTTGGCAGGTAGTTCGCCGCGAAGGATCTTCGCGAAGACGTTGCCGTCATCGTACGGCAGCGTGTGATCGATCGGCATCTGGTTTCCCCGGTTGACCCTGTTGCCCACCCCGCTACCACGGACCGCGATGGTCGACGAGACACCCGAGAGCCTGATTCCCTACGACGAGATCGTGCAGGAAGCGCTGCGCGATGTGGTCGGCCGCGTGCTGGGTGAGGTCGAGCGGACCGGCGGAACGCTGCCCGGGGGGCATCATTTCTACATCACCTTCAAGACCCGCATGCCTGGGGTGGAGATTCCCAAGCACCTGTCGCAGCGCTTCCCTGACGAGATGACCATCGTCATCCAGCATCGCTTCTGGGACCTCAAGGTGCAAAAGGACTTCTTTATGGTCGGGCTGAGCTTCGGCGGCGTGCCGTCGAGCCTGCGGGTGCCGTTCGTGGCGGTGACCGATTTCGTCGACCCGGCGGTGGACTTCAGCCTTAAGTTCCAGGCCAACGGCGCGGACGGGGTCGGCCACGAGGAGCATGACCAGCCGGAGAACGACGGGTCGGACGAGGCGCCCGCGGCCAAGCCGGCGGACGATGGTTCCAACGTCGTCAGCGTGGACTTCACGCGCAAGAAGTGACGGGCCCGCCGCGCGTGCCGTCATTGCGAGCCTAGCGAAGCAATCCAGTTCTCCTCAGAGCCGCAAGAAAACTGGATTGCTTCGTCGCTGCGCTCCTCGCAATAACGGATCGTGATGGCCAACGAGGATTTCATGACCGACCAGACCCGTATCGAGACTGACAGCTTCGGCCCGATTGAAGTGCCCGCCGATTGCTATTGGGGGGCGCAGACCGAGCGCTCGATCGGCAACTTCCCGTTCGGACCGCGCGAGCGGATGCCGGCCGAGATCGTCCACGCGCTCGGGTTCGTGAAGCAGGCGGCAGCGGCGGTGAACGCGCGCGTTGGCGGGCTCGATCCGAAGCTGGCGGAAGCCATTCAGCGAGCGGCCGCGGAAGTGGCGCGCGGCGACCTCGACCAGCAGTTCCCGCTTGTGATCTGGCAGACGGGGTCGGGCACCCAGTCCAACATGAACGCCAACGAGGTGATCGCCGGGCGAGCCAACGAGATGCTGATCGGCACTCGCGGCGGCAAGGAGCCGGTCCATCCCAACGACCACGTCAATCAGGGGCAGTCGTCGAACGACAGCTTCCCCACCGCCATGCACATCGCGGCCGGGCGGGCGGTGCACAAGCGGCTATTGCCCGCGCTCCGCATGATCCACGCCCGGCTTGAGCAGCAGGCGGGCGAGTGGGACCGCATCGTCAAGATCGGCCGCACCCATCTGCAGGACGCGACGCCGTTGACGCTGGGCCAGGAGTTCTCCGGCTATGCGGCGCAGATCGCCGATTGCATCGACCGGGTCGGCGGCTGCCTGCCACGGGTCATGCGCCTGGCGCAGGGTGGGACCGCGGTCGGCACCGGGCTCAATGCGCCCAGCGGCTTCGCCGAAGCGTTCGCGGCCGAGGTCGCCGAACTGACGCAGCTATCGTTCACCAGCGCACCCAACAAATTTGCCGAGCTGGCCGCGCACGACACGCTGGTGGAGCTGTCGGGCGTGCTCAACACGATCGCGGTGGCGCTAACCAAGATCGCCAACGACGTCCGCCTGCTTGGGTCAGGGCCGCGCTGCGGTCTTGGCGAACTGAAGCTGCCGGAGAATGAGCCGGGCAGCTCGATCATGCCGGGCAAGGTCAATCCGACCCAGGCCGAGATGTTGACCATGGTCGCGGCGCAAGTAATGGGGAACCATGTCGCGGTGACCGTCGGCGGGCTGCAGGGCCATCTGGAGCTGAACGTGTTCAAGCCGCTGATCGGCGCCAATGTGGTGCGCTCGATCAACCTGCTCGCAACCGGCATGGAAAGCTTCACCGAGCGCATGCTGGACGGCGCCGATCCGGACGAGCGGCGGATCGCCGAGCTGATGAACCGCTCGCTGATGCTGGTAACCGCATTGGCGCCCGAGATCGGCTACGACAATGCCGCAAGCATCGCCAAACACGCTCACAAGCAAGGGCTTACCCTCAAGGAAGCTGGGCTCGAGCTGGGCCTGGTGGACGAGGCCACCTTTGATCGGGTGGTGAAGCCGGAGGCGATGCTCGGCCGGTGAGGACCTAAAGCCGCCAGTTCAGGCGCAGGCCTATGTTGTCGATTCCCGGGTTCTGACCGTTGAACAGCTGCCCCTGGCTCATGTGCACCCAGCTTGCTTCCACGCTCAGTCGCTCGTTCGCCTGAACGCCGATCGCCAGCTCGGGCTCGAACAGGACGCGGCTGCCGAACTCAATCTTGCCATTACCAGGCTCTTCGAACTCGCGCGCCGATCCGGTGTGGATGGCAAGTCCGATGCCCGGCCTGACATAGGCTTTGCGCCCGAAGCGATAGGAGATGCCGGCGGCGGCATAGCTGGTGTCGCCGGCACTGTTGAGCGCGCCGAAGATATATGGCTGCAGTCCGGTGCGACCGAGGCCGCCAAAGCGGTAGCCTAATGACAGGTCGATGCCGCGTTCGTCACCGCCGCTCAGCGACAGCGGGGTGTCGACCGCATGCTTGTGAACGCCGGCGAACAGCTCTCCAGCATGGGCGGGGGTAGCGGCGAGAAGGGCTGCCAATAACAGCAAGCTACGCATGCGGGTCACAACAACTGCCACTGGGCTTTGCTCCTTAGCCGCCCGCCTGCCATGCTCGAACGGCGTCGTTGGGCGCCAGCAGCATCCACACGTTCAGCGTTAGATTGTCGCGAATGAGGTGCAGCGGGATGAGTTCCAGCACGACCACCAGCGCGACCGTAACCCACACCGGCAGTTTACGGGCGAGCCAGAAACCCAGGCCCATCATCGCGATGTCGCTGATGGAATTGAGAATGCTATCGCCGGTGTAGCCGAGCGCAATCGTCGCCTCCCGGTAGCGATTGATGATCACTGGCGAGTTCTCGACCAGCTCCCACGCCGTCTCAAGGACCACGGCGTAGAAGAAGCGGCGCTCGACCGGCACCTTTTTCAGCACCAGCGCGAACAGACCGTAGAACAGCACTCCGTGGATGACGTGGCTGAAGCTGTACCAGTCGGCCAGCATCTGGCTCTGCTCACGGCCAGCGGGTCCCCACCACTCGATCCGCCCGCAGGTGCAGATCGGCGGCCGACCCATCAGCCACAACACCGCCGCGGCGGCAACAACCAGGGCGAGAGCGGCCAGCAGCGGCCGCGCGGTGGATCGGCTCACGCGACCTCGACCGTCAGGTGAACGATGCGGCGGTCCTCGCCGATGCGGCGGCGCACCTCGGACGGACTGACTTGTCCCGCCACGGCGACGATGCTGGCGTAGCGGCCTGGGCCGACCTGCCACAGGTGGAAGTCGCGGATGCTAACATCTCCCGGACCCTCGATCGCCGAGCGCAGGCGGTCGCAAAGCGCCTGATCGGGCACGCGGTCGAGCAGCACGGCGGCGGTGTCGGCGATCAGGCCGCGGCTCCAGACTAGGATGACCAGCGCGCCGACGATCCCCACCGCCGGGTCGAGCCACCGCCACCCCAGCCACCAGCCAGCCGCCAGCGCGGCGATCGCGAGCACGGAGGTCAGTGCGTCGGCAAGGACGTGAAGATAGGCCGAGCGAAGATTGTGGTCGTGGTGGTGGTGCTTGTGGCCGTGATCATGTCCGTGCCCATGATCGTGACGGTGACCCTGACCCTGACCATGGCCCAGCAGCCAGGCGCTGACCAGGTTCACGATCAGCCCGACCACGGCGACCAGCATCGCCTCGCGATAGTCGACCTCACGGGGGGCGAGGAAGCGGGCGCTGCTTTCCCAGACGATCCCGACCGCCACCGCCACCAGCGCCAGCGCGGAGGCGAAGCCGGCCAGGCTGCCGAGCTTGCCGGTGCCGAAGCTGTAGCGCGGATCGCCCGCCCAGCGGCGCGCCAGCCAATAGGCCAGCGCCGACATGCCCAGCGCCAATGTGTGCGTCGCCATGTGCCAGCCGTCGGCGACCAAAGCCATGGAGCCGGTAAGCGTGCCGACGCTGATCTCCGCCACAATCATCACGGCCGACAGCAGCACGACCCAGCGAGTGCGCCGCTCGTTGCGGCCATGCGCCTCACCGAGGAAGTCGTGGCCGTGGTCCAGGGGTGCGGTGTCGCTCATCCTGGCCGTGGCTAGGCGAGGGCGCGGGGCTTGCCAAGCGGACAGGGAGCGAAGAAGACCTGCCCTCATGCTGCGCACATACGGCCCTACCTGCGACGGAAGCTTGGTCGAGATCGACAAGGCAGATTCGATCCCTGAAGCGGCCACATGGATCGACCTGGAGGAACCGACCAGGGATGAGGAGAAGCTGGTCGAGCAGTGCCTGGGCGTCGGGATTCCGACCCGCGACGACATGATCGAAATCGAGCCGTCCAGTCGGCTGTACGAGAAGAACGGCATCTTGTTCATGACCATGAGCATGCTGTTCGGCGTGAACGAAGGCCAGCCGGCGTCCGAACCGATCAGCTTCGTGCTCGCGAAGGATCGGCTGGTCACCATCCGTTACGTGACTCCGAAGCCCGTGCTGGCGTTCGTTCAACACGTCCGCAGCGAACCCGACCTGGCCCGCAGCGCTCTGATCGTGATGCTGCGTTTGCTCGACGCGATCATTGAACGGTTGGCGGACGAACTCGAGTCATCGGGGGCCGAGATCGAACGCATCTCCAACCAGATCTTCCAACGGCGGACGGAAGTTGAGCGGCGGTCGGAGCTGCGCCTGGAGGCCGTGCTGACGGACATCGGACGCGCCCAGCAACTTGTCGCCAAGGTCCGCGAAACGGCGGTGAGCACCAGTCGGCTGATCACCTTTCTAGCGGGGTCGGAGCGGATGCACTTACCAGAGAATGCCTTGGCGCGGGATAATCTGCAGAACCTGGCCCAGGATACCGGCGCGCTGATCGACCACAGCGCTTTTTTGTCGAGCAATCTCACCTTCATGCTGGATGCGAGCCTGGGCCTGATCAGCATCGAGCAGAACAGCGCCATGAAGCTGTTCAGCTGGGCGGCGCTGGTGTTCCTGCCGCCGACGCTGATCGCCGGCATTTACGGGATGAATTTCGAGAATATGCCCGAACTTAAGTGGCTGTACGGCTATCCGTTTGCGCTGACCCTGATCCTAGTCAGCGCCGTGGTGCCGTTATCGTACCTAAAACGGCGCGGCTGGATCTAGGCGCGCAGCAGCCAGGGGCTGGGGGCCGGAACCGAGGCGGCAACCGGATCGACCCCGCCCTGCTGCTGTTCAAGCGAGCGAGCCAGACGGCGGGCCATGGCGATGCTGGCGAAGCTAGTGGGAACCTTGCCCGTGCGACCGGCCTCTGCTCGAACGAGCGAGGCCATACGACGCTGGTAATCGCTGGCAAGGTTCATGAACGGCGTCCCACGGAAACTTACCGGGACACAACCCGCCACTCCGCTGGTTTGTTCCACCGTCGCGACCGAGCTATGATCACTTCGTTAGGGGTGCGTAATGTCCGAGCAGAAGAGCAAGCTGGTCCAGGTCGGCGACCGCATCTCCGAGTGGGTGAGCAACGTCTTCGCCCACGCCTACATGCAGGTGGCGGTGATCCTGTTCTGCGTGGCGTGGTTCGCCGTGGGCTTTCACGCCGAGACGCTGACTGCCGCGCTCTCGATCCTGGCGATCACGCTCACCCAGATGGTGCTCAATCGACAGAACGACCGGGAGGCGGAGGACCGGAAGCGCGACATCGCGATGCACGCCAAGCTGGATGAGCTGATCCACGCCAAGCGCGGCGCGCGCGACGAGATGGCCGGCATCGAGGAGCTTGAAGAAGAAGAGATTGCCGAGCTAAAGGAGCAGGCCAAGGCGCTGATCGAGGCGCAGGGCGAGCGGGCCGGCGACCCGCAGGAGCGGGCCACTGCCAAGGCAGCTGTCGAGCAAGTCGCCAACGCCAGAGCGAAGGCCAAAAAGCGGGCCAAGGCCAGCGCGAAAGGCTGAGCCCGCGCGTTTGCGGGGGATTGGCCGGCTTGCTAAGGGCCGGCCAACTCACCCGATGTATTAGCGAGAAACGCCCATGATCCCGACCGGCCAGGACAGCCTTCAGACCCGCTCGACGCTGGAAGTCGGCGGCAAGCGCTACGCTTATTACAGCCTGGAAAAGGCCGGCGCCGCATTGGGCGACGTCAGCCGCCTGCCCTATTCCATGAAGGTCCTGCTGGAGAACCTGCTGCGGTTCGAGGACGGGGTCACCGTCACCCAAGATGACCTGAAGGCCATGGCTGACTGGCAAAAGGAGCGGCGGATCGCGCGGGAGATCCAATATCGTCCGGCCCGCGTGCTGATGCAGGACTTCACCGGCGTGCCCGCGGTGGTCGATCTCGCCGCCATGCGCGATGCTTTGAAGAACCTGGGCGGCGATCCGCAGCGGATCAACCCGCTAGTTCCGGTGCACCTGGTTATCGACCATTCGGTCATGGTGGACGAGTTCGGCACTCCCAAGGCGTTCGAGGAAAAAATGGACCTTGAGTATTTCCCCAATGGCGAGGGCTACGAGTTCCTGAAATGGGTTAGCAGGGCGTTCGACATTTTTAGGGTGGCCCCCCGGGAACGGGCATCTGCCACCAGGTCAATCTGGAGCATATCGCCCAGACCGTCTGGACCTCGGCCGATCAGTCGGGGGAGGAAGTGGCCTATCCCGACACGCTGGTTGGCACCGACAGCCACACGACCATGGTCAATGGCTTGGGCGTGCTCGGCTGGGGCGTTGGCGGGATCGAGGCGGAGGCGGCGATGCTGGGCCAGCCGGTCTCCATGCTGATCCCCGAAGTGGTCGGCTTCCGCCTCTCGGGCGCGCTGAAGGAGGGCATCACCGCGACCGACCTGGTGCTCACCGTCACCCAGATGCTGCGCGCCAAGGGCGTGGTCGGGCGTTTCGTCGAGTTCTACGGGCCCGGCCTCGACGCGATGACGCTGGCCGACCGCGCGACCATCGCCAACATGGCCCCGGAATATGGCGCGACGTGCGGCTTCTTCCCCGTCGACGAGCGCACGCTGGAGTATCTCCGCCTGACCGGCCGCGACGAACACCGGATCGAACTGGTGCGCGAATATAGCAAGGCCCAGGGCATGTGGCGGGACGAGTCCACGCCCGAGCCGGTGTTCACCGACACGCTCGAACTGGACCTGGCGGGCGTCGAGCCGAGCCTGGCCGGGCCGAAGCGGCCGCAGGATCGTGTGCTGCTGACCGACGTCGACGACCAGTTCAATGCCGAGCTCGAAGGGACCTACAAGAAGGCCAATAATCCACGCGTGCCGGTTGCTGGCGAGGACTTCGACCTCGGCAACGGGGACGTGGTGATCGCGGCCATCACCAGCTGCACCAACACCTCGAACCCGTCAGTTCTGGTCGCCGCCGGGCTGGTCGCGCGCAAGGCCCGTGCGCTCGGGCTGGACAGCAAGCCGTGGGTCAAGACCTCGCTCGCGCCGGGCAGCCAGGTCGTCACCGACTATCTCGACCGGGCCGGGCTCAGCGAAGACCTGAACGCGATCGGTTTCGATCTCGTCGGCTATGGCTGCACTACCTGCATCGGCAACTCCGGGCCGCTGGCGGAGCCGATCAGCCAGGCGATAACCGACCAGGATCTGGTCGCGGTGTCGGTCCTGTCTGGCAACCGCAACTTCGAGGGCCGGGTATCGCCCGATTGCCGGGCAAACTACCTCGCCTCCCCGCCGCTGGTCGTCGCCTACGCATTGGCCGGCACGGTCCGCAGCGACATCGTCAATCAGCCGATCGGTACCGCGCAGAACGGCAACCCGGTTTACCTCAAGGACATCTGGCCGACCAACGACGAGGTGCGCGCACTGGTCGACGCACACGTCCACTCGGACCTGTTCCGGCAGCGCTACGCCGATGTGTTCTGCGGCGACGAG
>CADCWB010000095.1 GCA_902806295.1 uncultured Sphingomonas sp.
GCGCGCTCTGCGGTGCTGGTGTTGTTGTTGGGCACCTTCGGCTGCGGAGAGGCGGGGCGGCGGCAATCGAGAGAGTAAGCATCCGGTGAGGGCCGCGGCGTCGCCCGTTCAAGCGGCGAGAGCAATTCGATCGGGACGCCAGTTCCAGGGCAGGAGGTCGTCGAGGCGGCTGGCCGGGTGACCGGCGATGCGGGCGAGAACGTCGGCGAGCCAGGCCTGCGGGTCGACATCGTTGAGCTTGGCGGTAACGATCAGGCTGTACATGATGGCGGCACGCTGGCCGCCTCGATCGGAGCCGCAGAACAGCCACGACTTGCGGCCGAGGGCGACGCCGCGGAGCGCCCGCTCGGCGGCGTTGTTGGTGATGCAGATCCTGCCGTCGCCGAGGAACCGGGTGAACGCCTCCCACCGCCGCAGCATGTAGTTGATCGCCTTCGCGAGGTCGTGGTTGCGCGAGAGCCGCCCCAGCTGGGAGGTCAGCCATGCGTGGAGATCGTCGACCAGCGGAGCGCTTCGTTCCTTGCGGGCGGCGAGGCGCTCGTCGCTCGGCAGCCCGATGATCTCGCGCTCGATGTCGAAGAGGGCATCGAGCCGCTGCACCGCTTCGAGCGCGATGGGGTAGACGAGCCCGGCACACTCGCCGCGGCTCTTCCTCCGCGCAGCGCCCTCGACGTCGGCCAGCTCGAAGAACTTGCGCCGGGCGTGGGCGAAGCAGCCGGCCTCGAAGACGGGGCCGGGCTCGCGTCCCTCGCGGTAGAGCTCGCCATAGCCGCCATAGGCGTCGGCCTGCAGGATGCCTGCCCAGGATGCGAGGTGCGCCCTTGGATGCTCGCCACGCCGGTCGCGCGAGTAGTGGAACAGCGCCGCAGGTGGTGCGGGTCCGGCGAACGGCGCATCGTCGCGGACATAGACCCATAATCGGCCGGTATCGGTCTTGCCTCGGGCGAGGACCGGGACGGTGGTATCGTCGCCATGCAATCGCTCGGCGGCAAGCACATGGGCCTCGATGCGCCGGTAGAGGGGCATGAGAGCCGTCGTGGCCGCTCCGACCCGGTCGGCCAGCGTCGAGAGGCTCAAGGGCACGCCCTCGCGGGCGAACCGATCGGCCTGGCGGTTGAGGGGCTGGTGCTGCCCGAACTTCTCGAACAGCAGCATGGCAAGGAAGCTGGGTCCCGCCCACCCGCGCGGCACAACGTGGAACGGCGCCGGTGGCTGGGTGATCTGCTCGCAGTCCCGGCACGAGAACTTTTCCCGCACGGTCTGGACGACCTTCCACTGGCGGGGGACCACCTCCAGCGTCTCGGTGACGTCCTCGCCGAGCCTGGAGAGCCGCGTGCCGCCGCAGGCGGCGCAGGAGCATGGCGCGGGCACGACGACGCGCTCGCGCGGCAGGTGCTCCGGGAACGGCTTCCTCGCCGGGCGCTGGCGTTCGAAGGCGGCGACGCTCGCCGTCTTGCGGGCCGCGGCCTCGGCGGCAAGATCGTCTTCGCTGGCGCTGGCCTCGAGCTCTTCGAGCTGCAGCTCGAGCTGGTCGAGCAGCCGGCGGGTGCGCTCCGAGTGGGGGCCGAACCGCTCCCGGTTGAGCTTCGCGATCTGCAGCTTGAGGTGAGCGATGAGCGCCTGATCGGCGGAGGCCTCGGCGCGGGCGTTGGCCAGCTCGGCCTCGGCGTCGGTCGCCCGCTGCGTCATCGAGACCACCAGCGCCTTGAGCGCCTCGACATCGTCCGGCAGGGGCGGAACGGCGGCCTTCATGACCGGAGTGAATCAGCACCGGCACCCCGGCGCAACAGCAAAATGCGCCCTCGCCGCGGAAGAAGATCCGGTCCTATCCGGCGCTCGCCGGACGCCAGCTATACTGCGGGTTGCGCCAGTCGATCCCGTCCAGCAGGCACGCCAGCTGGCCGCTGGAGAGAGCCACGACGCCGTCCTTCGCCGAGGGCCAGATGAAGCGGCCGCGCTCGAGCCGCTTGGCGTAGAGCGACATGCCGAGGCCGTCATGCCAGATGATCTTCACCAGCGATCCTGCGCGCCCTCGGAACACGAACAGGTCGCCGCAATGAGGATCGCGCTTCAGGTGCTGCTGCACCAGGAGGGCGAGGCCCTGCATCCCCTTCCTCATGTCCGCATGCCCCATCGCGATCCACACCCGCGCACCGCTCGGGATCATCGGAGAACCTTCAGCGCAGCCGCCGCAAGCGCCGGTGGCGTTGAGGCGGCAATGCTGATCCTCCCACGGCCGCGCAGCTCGATGACGATCGCCGCACCCAGCGCAGCGATCGCTGGCTCCGGCTCGTCGGGCACCACTGCCTCGGCGAAGGTCAGCTCCGGCACCTCCTGCATCAACTTGCGCCGCCAAGTGTAGATGAGGCCCGTGGAGACGTCGAAGCGGCGGGCAACTTCGGAGACGCAGGCTCCCGGCGCAAAGGCCTCCGTCAGGATCTGGCGACGGTCCTCGTCGCTCCATCGCCGGCGCCGCTCCGGCCCGGTCATTATCGTCATCTGCCCCATCGACCGCTCTTAATCACGCTCCCAAGAGCACGCTTAAGAGCGCTCGCTCACCCCACCGGGCAAGGCGGCCCCCGCCGGAGGCTTACACGGCATCGGGCCGCGTCCATGCCGAACCGGTGTCGGACGCGCCGCCGTATCCGGGTGCCAAACCGCAGATGCTAATCGAGGCCGATCGGTGGGACGATGCCGAATGGCTCGGCGAACTGCTGCGCGTCACGGCGGCCGAGCTGCCGACACCCAAGCCGCGGAAACCGAAGCGGGGCACGTAAGCACCCGCGGCGGAAGGGACCCGGAAGCTACCGCGCGCTCCCGAAGCGGACACTCGTTTATGTGGCTCAAGATGTATGCTGATCTTCCCCGACGCTCAGCTCGACGAGCTCGGCAATAGCTAAAGCGTTCAGCGTGCGCCTGGCGCCGGCTTCACCGCGAAGTACGAGATAACTCTGCGACTGCTCAGTGGGCCCGAGCGCTGCCCACCGCTTAAGGCACTCGCCAACAGTGGCCTGCCAAGGCGCATGGATGGTCGCGACTAGGTCGGCTCGGGCGTTGATGTCGGTGGAGATCCCGGTGAAGAGGGAATGGAACTTCACCGCGAGTTTCGCCTGGATGCTCAGGATCAGTTCCGCCTCGCCGCGCTGGCTGGCGAGGACGAC
>CADCWB010000096.1 GCA_902806295.1 uncultured Sphingomonas sp.
GCGTCCCGCAGTTCAGGCAGGCCTGCTCGGCCGTGTGGCCGCCCTCATCAATGCCGCTCTGCGGTTCCACGGCGCGGCCCACGACGCCACCGGTCACCGCATCCGCCAAGCCTTCGGCTTCGCTCATCCCTGTCTCCCCTGCGCCGCAGATTGGCAGAGCCGCTCGCGCCCTGCTAGCCCTCTCGGCGTGCGGCGCATCGGCCTTCTCGGGGGTAGCTTCAACCCGGCTCATCGCGGACATCGACGGATGAGTCTGGCCGCGCTGGAGGCGCTCGGCCTGGACGAAGTGTGGTGGCTGGTCAGCCCCGGCAATCCGCTTAAGCCCGCCTCAGGCATGGCCCCTTATGCCGTCCGGCTGGCGTCGGCCCACGAGCAGGCGCGGCGCGCGCCCATCAGGGTTAGCGACTTCGAAGCGCGGGTCGGCACTCGTTTCACGGTGGATACGCTCGGCCGCTTGCTGGCGCGTTACCCGCGCGACCGCTTCGTCTGGCTGATGGGAACCGACACTGTGGCCCAATTTCATCAATGGAGGAGATGGCGCGAAATCGTGCGAATGCTGCCGATTGCAGTGCTTTCGCGGCCGGGGTATGAGGGGTCAGCCCGCGCGGCCCGCGCGATGGGCTGGCTTCGGCGCTTCGTCCGGCCCGGCAGCCAAGCACGTCAATGGACGCTGTGGAGTGCACCGGCGATTATCTTCCTGAGGCTTCCGCCCGACAGGACATCCGCCACCGCCCTTCGCTTGGCTGACCCGCATTGGCACCTTCGTTTCGGCGGCAACACTATGTCGCCTTCAGGCGTTGGCGCACCCACCAGCTACAGGAGACCTCTTGGCCGACGACACCAGTAAGACGGTTCCATCCGTTGAAGAGCTGCACCGCACCGTTCTCCAGTCATTGGATGACGACCAGGCGGTGGAAGTCGTCTCCATCCCGCTGGCGGGCAAGTCCAGCATCGCCGATCATATGGTGATCGCGTCCGGCCGCTCGACCCGGCAGGTCGCCAGCATGGCCAACAAGCTGGCCGACAAACTGAAGCAACAACATGGCAAGATCGCCCGGATCGAAGGGCTTGCGACCGCCGACTGGGTGTTGATCGACGCCGACGACGTGATCGTGCACCTGTTCCGCCCGGAAGTCCGCACCTTCTACAATCTGGAGCGGATGTGGGCGTTCGGCGACGAGGGCAAGAAGCCGGCCAGCGCGGCCGCTTCCTGACCCGTTCCGCTCCTCGCGAGCGGCCCGGGCTAGGCTGAACCATGCTTCTCCACATCATCGCGCGCGGGAAGATCGGCCGCTCGCCGGAGGCCGAACTGGTCGAGCGCTACCTCAAGCGGATCAGCTGGCCGGTGAAGGTCACCGAACTGCCTGATCGCGGCGGAGCAATCCCGGATCCGAGCGCCAACTCCATTACAATCGTCCTTGACGAGCGCGGTCCAGCGCTCTCCTCTTCGGCCCTGGCCAAGAAGCTGGAAGGCTGGCGCGACGGCGGCCGACGCGAAGTTCGCTTCCTGGTCGGCGGGGCCGACGGCCACGGGGCGGCCGAACGCGACGGAGCCGACCTGCTGCTGAGCTTCGGCCCGGCCACCTGGCCGCACATGTTCGCCCGTGCGATGCTAGCGGAGCAGTTGTTTCGCGCCACCTCTATCCTTGCCAACCACCCCTACCATCGCGAAGGTTGAGGCGATGCACCGCCTGGCACTCCTCGGCCTTGCCCCTTTTCTCCTCTCCGCCGCCGATCCGGTCGCCGTCGCGCGAGCGGAGGCGTCCGCGGCGGAGCGCGAGGTGCAGCGGCTCGAGCGGCTTGCGGCCAGCGCTCGCGGCGAGGCGGAGCGGTTGGCGGCGGAGCAAACGGCGGCCGCCCAGAGCATCGTTGCGGCGGAAGCCTCGCTAAGTGCCGCCGAGGCCCAGGCGGACGCGCTTGCGCGCTCAGCGGAGGCAGGCGAACGCCGGTTGGCGGAGCGGCAGCGGCCCGTCGCCCTGTTGCTGGCCGGCTTGGCCGAGATGGGCCGCCGGCCGCCGGTGCTGGCACTCGCCGATGGCGCATCGCCGCGCGAATTCGTGACGATTCGCGCCTTGCTGGACAGCAGCCTGCCGGTAATCCGCGTCCGCACCGCCGCCCTGCGCGCCGAAGTCGAGCGAGGCCGGGGGCTGGCGTCTGCCGCCGCAAGCGCCCGCCAGCTACTCGTTCGCCGCCGAAGCGAGCTCAAGCAGCAGCAAGCGCGGTTTGCCGCACTGGAAGCCCGCGCCAACGCCCGTTCGGCGGCGCTGGGCGAGCAGGCGTTGACCGCCGGCGATGTAGCGCTGGGCAGGACGGTCCGGGCCGACGAACTTACCAGCCGCTCGGCTCGGCAGCGGAGTGCGACGCGCCTGGCGGCCGAGCTTGCCGTCTTGCCGCAAGCGCCAATGCGCCCGGTCCGAGCCGAGGGCACTGCCACGCCGCCTGCGCTGCACTGGCAAGTTCCCGTGGCCGGACCGGTACTGACAGGCTTGTCGGAGGTGTCGGCCAGTGGAGTGCGCGCGCGTGGGCTGACCGTCGGGGCTCCGCGCGGTGTCGAGGTGTTTGCGCCGGCCACAGGTCGCGTCGCCTTCGCGGGGCCGTTTCGCCGTCATGCGGGAGTGCTGATCATCGATCACGGCAGCGGCTGGATGACGCTGCTGACCGAAGTTCGCACCAGCCTCGTACCGGGTGCGCCGATCAAGCGCGGCGAGCCGATCGGCCATACGCTTGGCGTGGTTACCGTGGAGCTTAGCCTGGACGGCAAGCCGCAGGACGCGGCCCTCATCGCCGGTTCATCTGCCTCCCTGTCAAATGAACGGCACAATAGCTAAATAGGGCATGGCCCCTTTTCAGGATTCGCGATGATGATCCGCAAGCTTCTCCCCCCACTCGCTTTGGTTGGCGCTCTCGCGCTGGTACCGGTAACCACGTCCACTGTCGCCGCGGCGGACGTCGACACCTACAAGGAACTCGAAACCTTCATGGGCGTGTTCGAGCGGGTGCGCGGCAACTACGTCGATCAGGTCGACGACCACACGCTGATCAAGGGCGCGATCGACGGCATGCTGGCCAGCCTCGATCCGCACAGCAGCTATCTGGAAGCATCGGACTTCCAGCAACTCAAGACCACCACCGAAGGCAATTACGGCGGGCTTGGCCTGTCGGTGTCGATGGAAGACGGCACGGTCAAGATCATCACGCCAACGGAAGACACGCCGGCCTTCCGCGCCGGGCTGAAGGCCGGCGACTACATCACCCACATCAACGGCGAGCTGCTCTACGGCCTCGACCTCGACGAGGCGGTGGAGAAGATGCGCGGCGCCCCGGGTTCCGGCATCAAGCTGAGCATCGTTCGCCCAGGCCGCGACAAGCCGTTCGACGTGTCGCTGGTGCGCGAGCGGATCGTGCTCCGGCCGGTGAAGTGGGAGATCAAGGACGGCGTCGGCATCGTCAACATCAACACCTTCTCCGGCAATGTCGGGCAGGAAACCAATGCGGCGCTGGCGGCGATCGACAAGGCGCTCGGCGGCAAGGCGCTCGGCTATGTCGTCGATCTCCGCTCCAACCCCGGCGGCTTGCTCGACCAGGCGATCGAGGTATCGGACGCGTTCCTGGAGCGCGGCGAGATCGTGTCGGAGCGGGGCCGGGCCAAGGACGACATCGAGCGCTTCTATGCCAAGCCCGGCGACCTGACCGGCGGCCGTCCGGTCGTGGTGCTGGTCGACGCCGGCTCAGCTTCGGCCGCCGAGATCGTGGCGGGCGCGCTGCAGGACCAGCGCCGGGCGATCGTCATGGGCGAGAAGAGCTTCGGCAAGGGCTCGGTCCAGAGCGTGATCCAGCTTGGGCCGGAAACCGCGCTGCGGCTGACCACCGCCCGCTACTACACGCCTTCGGGCCGTTCGGTGCAGGCCGGCGGAATCGATCCGGACATCTACGTGCCCCAGTTGAGCGACCCCGACTACAAGGACCGCAGGGTCGTCCGGGAGGCCGACCTGCGACGCCACCTGATCGCGCAGAACAAGGTCGACGACGAGCTGCTGCAGAAGGACACTGCCCCGGACCCGCGTTTCAGCATGACCGCCGCGGAACTGGAGAAGAAGGGCATCAAGGACTTCCAGCTGCACTATGCCCTGCAGACCCTTAAGCGGCTGGGGGCGGCAGCGCCGACCAAGACGGCGGGTGCGGGCGGTTCGGCCAAGTCGCGCTAAGCCGATGGATGCACGGACCGGCAGCCTGAAGCAGGACGGAGCGGCGGTGCGCGGCAGCCTGCGTCTGGCGCAGTGGCTGGCGGTGCTGGTTTCGGCGGCGTTGCTCGCTGGAGCGCTCGGCTCGCAATA
Organism: uncultured Sphingomonas sp.; assembly: GCA_902806295.1. GTDB lineage: Bacteria > Pseudomonadota > Alphaproteobacteria > Sphingomonadales > Sphingomonadaceae > Sphingomicrobium. The sequence continues at coordinate 4,335 of CADCWB010000096.1, forward strand.
TCTCGGCGGGCTGCACCCGTGCGAGATGTGCTACTGGCAGCGCTGGCCGCACTGGGCGGCGCTGGCTCTTGGCGGCGCGTCCTTTTTCCTGCCCGGCCTGCGCCGGCCCTTGGTGCTGCTGGCCGCGCTGGCGATTGCGGCGTCGGGTGCGATCGGGCTGTTCCACGCCGGCGTAGAATGGGGCTGGTGGGAGGGCCTGACCAGCTGCAGTGCGGGCGGCGCCCAGACGCTGGAGGACATTCTGGCGGCGCCGGTCGTTCGCTGCGACCAGGTGCAGTTCAGCTTCCTGGGTTTGTCGATGGCCGGTTGGAACGCGCTTATCTCACTATCGGCTGCGGGAGCGATCGCATGGCTGACTCTCCGCAAGCGCTGACCAACACCTTACCCGAGCGGCCGAGCTGGCGCCCCGGCGACCGGCGGACGGATCGCGCGTCCATGCTGCGGGTCGACCAGGCCGGCGAATATGGCGCGACCCGGATCTATGCCGGGCAGCTGGCCGTGCTGCGTGGCTCCTCCCCTGCCGCGCACCTGGTCACCCACATGGCCTCGCAGGAAGAGCGGCATCTCGCCCGCTTCAACCAGCTGATGGCCGAGCGGCGGGTCCGGCCTACGCTGCTGCAGCCGCTCTGGCACGTTGGTGGCTTTGCAATGGGCGCGGTCACGGCGCTTATCTCTGAATCCGCGGCGATGGCCTGCACCGATGCTGTCGAGACCGAGATCGACAAGCATTATGCCGAGCAGCTGGAGCATCTGGGCGAAGAGGACCCGGAGCTGGCGGCCGACATCCGCCAGTTCCAGGCGGAAGAGCTGGAGCACCGCGACATCGCGCGCGAGGCGGGCGCGCTCGACGCTCCCGCCTATCCGGTACTGACCGCCGCCATTCGCGGGATCTGCAAGGTCGCGATCGGCTTGTCCAAGAAAGTCTAAGGGAAACGCCGGGCAAGCCAAAACGTTGGTCCGGCGAGGAAAGGAAGTACCATGTTGCGAGTCATGTCCGCCACCGCCGCTACGCTCGGGACCGCCGCGCTGCTGGCCTTTTCACCGGCGCTTGCCCAGGATGCGCCTGCCACGGGCAGCGGCGATCGCCTGGCCGAGATCATCGTTTACGGTAACGACCCCTGCCCGCGCTCGACCGACGACGAGGTGGTGGTCTGCGCCCGCAAGCCGGAGAGCGAGCGTTATCGCATCCCCGAGAGGCTGCGGCAGGGCGGGTCGATTCAGAGCCGCCAAGCCTGGGCCGCTCGCGCCCGCAGTTTCGAGGTCAACACCCGGCGCGGCATCGGCAGCTGCGACGCCGTGGGACCCGGCGGCCAGAGCGGTTGCCTGCAGCGGATGATCGATCAGGCCCGCGCAGAGAATCGCGAAGCCGTCACCGAGGGCACAGCGCCGGAGGAGTAAGCTTCGGCGGCTCGAACTCCTACGTCGAGGGGCGGGCCTTTTCGCTCGCGATCCAGCCGGTGACCTGCGCGTCGAGCGTGTCCAGCGGCACCGCGCCCTGGCCGAGCACGGCGTCGTGGAAGCGGCGCAGGTCGAACTTGCCGCCAAGCTCCTGTTCCGCCCGTGCCCGCAGTTCGCGGATCTTGAGCTCGCCGATCTTGTAAGCGAGCGCTTGGGCCGGCCAGCTGATGTAGCGGTTGACCTCCGCGTCGATGTTGGCAGCCGAAAGAGCGGTGTTGTCCGTCATGAACTTGACGGCCCGGTCCTTGCTCCAGCCTTTGGCATGGATGCCGGTATCGACCACCAGCCGGCTCGCCCGCCACATTTCATAGCTCAGGCGGCCCATGTCCTTCGCGGGCGTGTCATAGAGCCCCATCTCGATCCCGAGCCGCTCGGAATAGAGCCCCCAGCCTTCCACGAAGGCGGTGAAGAAGGTGCCGTTCCGGCGCCACGCCGGCATGTCTTGTTCTTGTTGCAGGGCGATCTGATGATGATGGCCGGGCACCGCCTCATGGACGGTCAGCGCCGGTACTTCCCACAGCGGGCGCTGATCAAGCTTCGACGTGTTTACATAGTAAGTGCCGGCGATCCCGTTCTCCGGCGACCCCGGATTATAGTAAGCGGTGGTCGTCCCTTCCGCGGTCTCGGCCGGGATCTCGCGAATGCCGTACGGCAGCCTGGGCAGCACGGTGAACAGGGTCGGCATCTTGCCGTCGATGGCCTTCGCCTGTCGGGCCACCGCTTCCATCAGCTCCTCTGGCGTGCGGGCATAGTATTTCGGATTGGTGCGAAGGTCCTGAATGAAGGCCTCCCGACTGGCGAAGCCGGCCTTCTTGGCGACCTGCTCCATCTCGGCTCGGATGCGCGCGACTTCGCTGAGGCCAAGCCGGTGAATCTGATCGGCCGTCATGTCCGTCGTCGTCATCTGCCGGACGCGGTAGCTGTAGTAGGCCGCGCCGTTCGGCTGGGCCGAGATGCCGACCGTTTTCGCGCACTTTGGCTGGTAGGAGGTGCGGTACCAGTTGAGGTGCTTGGCGTAGGCGGCCCGAAGCGGCCCGTCGATCAACGTGCGTGCGCGCGCCTGAAGAGCGGTCCAGGCCGCGGCGTCGACGTTGGCTGGTCGCGCCTTGGCGAACGGCGCATAATAGCGCGAGGCGGCGGGATCGGTCTCGATTACCCCGGTGATCGACTTGTCGAAGCCCTCCATCGCGACGCAGGGCAGCGTGTATCCCTCGTTCACCGCCCGCTGGCTGATCTTCAGCGCCTCGTCGTTGTAGGCGGGATAGGCGGCTAGCCGCTTGAGGTAGTTGTCGTAGTCGGCGGCATTGCGGAAGGTGATTTGGTCCGACAGCCCGGCCAGGCTCTGGTGCCAGCCCTCCCGGTTGGTGAAAAGCATCAGGCGCTGGCCGAACTTCTCGCCTTCGAGACCCTCCGCCAGCGAGCGGCGCAGGATCGATTTGTTGGTCCGGTCCGCCGGTGACAGGCTCGCATCCGGGATGGCCTCGAGCCTTTGCAGGAAGCGCCCGAACTGTGCGTTGCGGCGGTCCTGCGCGGCGAGGCTGATGTCATCCAGCCGATCGTCCTGGTCGCGCACGCCGAGGGTCGAGGCAAAAACCGGGGACTCCTTCATCACGAAGGACCAATATTCTTCGGTGAGGGTCCGGAATTCGTCGGTCGGGGCTGCGGAGGCCGCAGTGGCCAGGCTCAATGCGGTGCCGGCGAGCGCGAGTTCGATGAAGCGCATGGATCTGTCCCCTTGGTAGGGGCACAGAGAGGCCTATGCGGGCTCTGGCGTCAAGCTCCGGCTAACCGGCTTGCGGGCCGCTTCGGCAAATCGCTGATACTCCATCCGGTCATGGGCGCAGAAGAAGTCGATCTCACCGCGCCGCTCGACCGAAAGCTGTCGTAGTCGCTCCTGGTTGTTCTTCCGGGCTGCGCGGTCGACTTCCATCATGGTCTGGTAGAAGCGCATGCCCGGCGGGCAGTGGCGTTCCTCGCGGCCGACCTCGCCATGGTAAAAGTAGGCGTCGCCGGCGTAGAACAGCCAGCCCGTACCCGTGTCGATCGCCACCCCCGAATGCCCCCAGGTATGCCCGGCCAGCGGCACCAGCAGGATCTCCGGCGGCAGGCCGTCGAGGTCGCGGACCGCGTCGAAGCCCATCCAGCGCTCGCCGCGTCCCATCGGGTAGAGCGCCCAATTGTTCACCTCGTCCCACTGCCCCGGACGGTAGCGCCGCGTTCCGACGAACGCACCGCCGCGCTGCTCGTCCGCCACTTCCTTCTCGCGCGCCGTGAGATGGACGGTGGCGTTGGGGAAGTCCTCCAACCCACCGGCATGATCGAAGTCGAGGTGGGTGACGAGGATGTGGCGGACGTCGCGCGGATCGTGGCCGAGCGCGCGAACCTGAGCCACCGCCGTTTCGCGCTCGCGCAACTGGGGCTGGTTCATGAAGCGGAAGAACTTGCTCAGGCGCCGCTCCTCGATCCGCCGGTGCCCCATGCCGGTGTCGACCAGCACCAGCCCGGCGTCGGTCTCGAGCAGCAGGCAGTGGCAGACGATGTGCCCATGCAACAGCCCGCGGCTGACTCCGTCGAACAGGCGACCGCCCCACGGGCAGCAGGTGCCGCAGTTCAGATGATGGATCCGCATGGCCGTCCTCCTTCGTGTCCGGCCATCAACGAAGCCGGTTCGCCGACGGACGCAGACGTTGCATGAGCGGAACGGACTGGCGCTGCGGACCGTTGGCGAAGCGAACAGGAGGACCAACCCACATGAACGCCAGTGCTCGCCTAACCACGCTGACCCGGCTCGGCTTCGCCGCGCGAGGCCTGCTTTATCTGGTCATCGCCTATCTGATCCTGCAGACCGGCCGGGCGGAAGACCCGAGCGGAGCGCTCCAGGTGCTGGCAAGCGGCACGGGCAAATGGCTGCTGATCCTCATGACAGCCGGCTTTGTTGCCTACGGCCTGTGGCGCTTGTCCGATGCAGCACTGAACGTCGAGGGTCATGAAGGGGGCAACAAAGGCTTGCGCGAGCGGGTCGGCGCGGCGGCGAGCGGGATCGTGCACCTGTTCCTCGCCTGGCAGGCCGTGCGCCTGCTTCGCGGGGTTGGCAGCACCGGACAGGGCGGCGGCGCGGAAGAACGCGCGCAAACCGCGCTGGCGCTGCCTGGCGGGCAGCTTTTGCTTCTGCTGGCTGGGCTGGTCCTGATCGGAGTGGGGCTGTTCCAGTTGGTCAAGGCTTACAAATACAGCTTCTGCGAGCATCTCGAGAGCCGGGTCGCCAATGAGCCGTGGGTGCGCATGACGGGCCGGGCCGGCTACGCCGCGCGTGGACTCGTGTTCCTGATGAGCGGCTACTTCCTCGCCAAGGCTGGCGCGCAGGAGCAGGCCAGCGAAGCCGGCGGCATGGCGGAGGCGCTTGCCTGGCTGACCAGCCCTTGGGACATCATCGTGGCGATTGGCCTGGCGCTATTCGGCATCTTCAGCCTGATCGAGGCCCGCTATCGCATTATCCACAACGTGCCGGTCGACGGGATGGCGAGCAAGACCCGGTCAAAGCTTCCGGTCTGACGGTTAAGCGCCGGAAAAGAGGCGCAAAGCTGGACTTGGCCGGCACGAGAACATATATCGAACAGCATGGCGCAGCTCGATACCCGCGAGAAGCTGGCGATCCTCGCGGACGCAGCGAAATATGATGCGAGCTGCGCCTCGTCCGGCACAGCAAAGCGGGACAGCAGCAGCGGCAAGGGTGTCGGCTCGACCGAGGGCATGGGCATTTGCCACGGCTATGCTCCGGATGGGCGCTGCATCAGTTTGCTCAAGATATTGCTGACCAACAGCTGCATCTTCGACTGCCATTACTGTATCAACCGCAAGAGCTCGAACGTGCGGCGGGCGCGGTTCACGGCGCAGGAGGTGGTTCACCTCACTTTGTCCTTCTACAAGCGCAACTACATCGAGGGGCTGTTCCTCTCCTCCGGCATCATCCGCTCGTCCAATTATACCATGGAGCAGCTGGTCGAGGTCGCGCGGAGCCTGCGCGAGGACCATGATTTCCGCGGTTACATCCACCTCAAGACGATCCCGGACGCCGATCCCGAGCTGGTGCGCCAGGCCGGGCTGCATGCCGACCGCGTGTCGATCAACGTCGAGTTGCCGACCGAGCCGGGGTTGAAGCGCCTGGCGCCGGAAAAGAGCGCGCCGCAGATCGAGGGGGCGATGCTGGGCATGAAGGGCGCGATTGAGGACGGCAAGGACGCCCGCAAGAAGTACAAGTCCGCGCCCAGCTTCGCGCCAGCCGGTCAATCGACGCAGATGATCGTCGGGGCCGACGCCGCGACCGACGGTGATATCGTGCGCAAGGCGTCGACCCTGTACGATCGGTTCTCGCTGCGGCGGGTCTATTATTCCGCTTTCTCGCCTATCCCCGACGCGAGCGCTGTCCTGCCGCTCCAGCGCCCGCCGCTGATGCGCGAGCATCGGCTGTATCAGTCCGACTGGCTAATGCGCTTCTATGGCTTCAAGCCGGCCGAGGTGGTCAGTGCGGCCGGCGCCGATGGCATGCTGCCGCTCGACATCGATCCGAAGCTCGCCTGGGCGCTAAAGTTTCGCGAGCATTTCCCGGTCGACATCAACAAGGGCAGCCGCGAGCAGCTGCTGCGGGTGCCGGGGCTTGGCACCAAGGCCGTGGACCGGATTATCAAGTCGCGCCGCTTCCGCACCTTCACCCTGGACGACGTGGCTCGGCTGACGGTCAGCGTTGCCAAGCTTCGCCCGTTCATCGTCACGAACGACTGGCGGCCGACGCTGCTGACCGACCGCGCCGACTTGAAGTCGCTGGTCACCCGCAAGACGCAGCAATTGGAACTGTTCGCCGCCTAGGCGGGGGTGATGGCGAACGCCCGATCCGCGACGATCGGCTGCGAGGTGAAACGCAGCAGGCCGCCAGTCGCGTGAGCCTGAACATCTTCGACCGGCACGCCCGCCTCGGTGTTCCAGCCGCGAATGCGATAGCGCCCGTCGGCCAGATCTGGCAGAGTGATCTCGGCCTCGACCGGCACCGCATCCGCCCGCACTCGCCGGTCGCTGCCGAGCGTGTTGCGACGGAGCAGCCAGACCAGCGCCTGCCGCTCGTCAGCGCAGCCGAATGCGTGGAAGTGGCGTACCCGCAGCTTGGGGTTCAGGTTGCGGCGGCGAAAGCGGGTCCAATCGATATTTGTCACGAAGTCGGCCATGGCTCGTTGCGCCTTGCGCATGCCGCCCGTCAGCACGTGCGGGTTGCGGTTTGGCCAGCGCATTCCGCCGCCGACCGCACCGGAGGCCAGGTGCGCCCACGAACAATGGCGGAAATACTCGTCGTCGAACGGTTCGGGCAGGGTCTTCTTTTTGTCGATGAAGTTGTGGATCGGCCCATGCTCGGTGTCGAGAAACGGCCGGTCGTCCACGATCTCGTCCAAGCACTCGGCGACGATCTCGCCCATGGCGACAGCCGGGGCCACCGTGTCGCGCGGCATGTCGATGGTGCCCTTGGCGTAGATGTGGATGGACGCAAAATCGAGATCGGGGTGGCGGAACAGCGCCTCGCGCATGGCGGGAGCGTGGCCAGGCTGAAGCACCAACTCGGGGCCAAACAGCGAGACCGTCTGCGGGTGCGAGCGGCCGTAGAGTTCGTTCTCGAGCCGGCGGACGTGAGTCGACAGATCGTGGATGAACTCGTTCCAGCTATCGACCGAGTCGCCGCCTTGGGCGGGGTGAATCTCGTTCCACAGGTCCCAGGCGAACAAGGCGCCGGAGCCGCCCCAGCGGCGGACGATGAACTCCAGCCGGTTCTTGATCAAACCACGTGTGTCGCGGCAGGTCAGTGCCTCGCTCATGGAGCGCAGCGGTCCGCCGTTGGCGACGTTCCACGGCAGGTGCTGCCAATGCCGCCACATCCAGAAAGTGTCTACCGGCGTCAGCAGGATGCGCATGCCGACCCGCTCGCACATGGCGAACAAATCGTCCCACAGCTGTACCATCGCCGGCACGAAGCGGCCTGCCGGCCGTTCGAAGTAGCGATGGCGGACCTGAGCATATTCCAGCATCAGGCGAAGGCAATTGACGCCGTGCGCCTTGAGCCACTGAAGGTGCGACTCGACTGCTGCCAGATCGCGCCGGCGAAACAAGCCGATCAGCTCGGGCCAACTGATCGCGTCGTTCTGCCCGATCGGGGTCCATGGCGTGCCATGCTCGTCGGTGAAGTAGGGAGAGCCGTGAGCGACCTGGATCCACGGCAATGGACCGGTTCGCAGGGGAGTGTCGATGGGGGGGCAATCGCCGCAAGGAAGCAACATGGCGGCGGGCACTTAGTGGCGGCCAGACCAAGATACGAGTCCCCCCTCGCCTTCCCTGAAATTTTCTCATGAGCGACGCTAACGGTCCCCTCGACAACCCCGCCGACCTGTTCGACCGGCGGCCCCGATACGGCGCCCGCGATGGCGTGCTGCTGTCCGATGGAACCCAGAGCGACCCGCTGCGGATAACGCTTGAGTCGCCCGACGATTTTGATGACTGGCGTGACGCGGCTCGGAAACTCGTTGCGGCCGGAGTGTCGCCGATGAGCGTCGTGTGGACGGTCGTAGGTGGGGACGCCGACCTGTTTGGTGGCGCTGCACCCGCCGCAGCAGCAGCCGCAAGCTTTTCCGTTCCCCGCCAGTTTGTCGACCTCGCCAAGGCCGCGATCTGCCATTCGGACCCGGAGCGCTTCGCACTGCTTTATGCGTTGTTGTGGCGTCTGCGCAGCAATCGGCAGGCGCTGGAGGACCGCGCCGATCCGCTGGTCAACCGGGTGGAAAAGCTGGCCAAGGAAGTGCGCCGCGACGCGCACAAGATGCATGCCTTCGTCCGCTTCCGCGAGGTGAGCGGCGACGAGGGCGGGCGCTTTGTCGCTTTCTTCGAACCCGATCACCACATTGTTCGGCGCGAGGCGGGTTTCTTCGTCCGCCGCTTCGCCAACATGCGCTGGTCGATCCTGACGCCCGAGCTGTCGATCCATTGGGACGGGACGACGCTCAGCGAAGGTCCGGGGGCAACGCGGGCCGATGCTCCCGAGGGCGATCCGCTCGAAGAGACCTGGAAGACCTACTACGCCAGCATCTTCAACCCGGCCCGGCTGAAGAAGAAAGCTATGCTGAAGGAGATGCCCAAGAAATATTGGCGCAACATGCCGGAGACCTCGCTCGTTGCCCCGCTGATTGCGGGTGCGCGCGCACGGGAGTTGGAGATGATCGAGCGCAGCGGAGCGCAGGATGGAATGGCCGAAGCGCTGGCGTCGGAGCGGCGGCTTGAGCCCGGCAGTAATCTCCGTGCCGCCTGGGAAGCGTTGCTGGCCGAAGCGCGGCAGTGCACTCGGTGCGATCTTTACAAGTGCGGCACTCAAACGGTGTTTGGGGAAGGTCCGCTGGACGCCCGAATCCTCTTCGTGGGCGAGCAGCCGGGCGATCAGGAGGATCTTGCCGGCCGCCCGTTCATCGGTCCGGCCGGGCAGCTGTTCGACGCGTCGTTGCAGGCGGCCGGAATCGACCGCGCGCAGACCTACGTCACCAATGCCGTCAAGCACTTCAAGTTCGAGGCGCGCGGCAAGCGGCGCATTCACTCCAAGCCGGACGCGGGCGAGATCGAGGCGTGTCGCTGGTGGCAGGAACAGGAACGCGGGCTGATCAAGCCGTCGCTTACGGTGGCGCTGGGCGCCACCGCCGCCCGCTCCCTGACCGGCAAGACGGTGACGATCAGCCGCGCCCGCGAAGCGCCGCTGGTGCTGGCGGACGGGAGCGAATGCTGGGTGACGGTGCACCCTAGCTTTCTCCTCCGCATCCCCGAGGCGGACCGCAAGGCAGCCGAGCGAGCCCGCTTCGTCGAGGACCTCAAGCGTATCCGCACCCGGGCGGCAGAGCTGGCCGATTAGCGAGCCCTAGAAGTCTGCCCGCAACGTTACTCGGGCGGACCTCCGCGCGCCGGGTGCGATGTTGTTGTTGCTGTGCGCGGTCGGGAAGTAGTCCCTGTTGAACAGGTTCTCGACATTCAGCTGCGCTTCGATCCCTGGCGCCAGCCTGTAATAAGCCGCGGCATCCACCCGGGTGTAGCCGGGCAGCACCACCAGATTATCTACGGCGGCATAGGATTTCGACCGCGCCAGCACGCCCAGGCCGAGCGCGAGGGGTTTGCTGAACTGATACTTGGTCCACAGGGATGCGCTGTGCTTGGGCACTAGCGGGACCTTGGCTCCGGCCAGAGCGGCCGTGGTGTTGCGCCGGATTTCCGACTTTTGCAGCGCGTAGCCGGCCGACACCTGCCAGTGCGCGCTGATGCTGCGCTCCAGGCCGAGCTCGAGTCCCCGGGTGCGCGTCGCGCCGGTCAGCACCACCCGGTCGTTCGCATCGCGCGCCTGAGTGTTCTTGCGGTCGAGCTGGTACACGGCAACCGTGGCGAGCAGACCATCGAGCGGCTCCCACTTCGTGCCGATCTCCTTGTTGTCGAATCGCTCGGGCTCCAGTTCGGCGCTGGTCGAGGTCAGTCCGCTGAACTGGTCACCCGACTGCGGCAGGTAGGAGCGCGAATAGCTGCCGTAGAGCGACAGATTGTCGCGCGGCTTCAGCACCAGTCCGAGCCGCGGCGACACGAGGTTGTCGCTGCGCGAGGAGCTGTCGTTCACGCTTGGGCGCAGATCGTTCACCGTCAGCTTGAAGCGGTCGAAGCGCACGCCGGCCACGATTTCCAGAAAGTCGGTCGGGCGCAGTTGAGTCTGGACGTAAGCCGCGGCCACGGTCGCCCGGGTGCGATTGTTGGCGTCGCTCGGGGCGGACGCGAAGGTAATGGCGCGATCGACCGTCGGATCGTCCAGCGTGACTCTGTTCTCACCGGGCAGGAAACTGCCGGTCAGCCGGTGATTGCGGCTCTTCTGACGCCCAAACTCGAAACCGAACAGCAAAGTCTGATCGATCCCGGCCACGCTGCCGTCCCAGATGAGGTCGGTCTGGCTGATCAGGTTCCGGCGATCGTTGCGGCTGTTGTAGGCGCCCAATGCGACGGTGTTGCCGTTGGCCGGCCCCGAGGGATAGATGTTCTGGTAGAACTTGTCGTAGTCCGCCAGCAGCGTGCGGTGGCGCAGCTTCAAACTGTCGGAGAGGCCATGCTCCACGCCCATGCTGGCGATCTGCACATCGGCATCGGAATAGCTGTCATCCGGATCGCCGAAGAAGGTGCGGTCGAAGCCGGTCAGCGGCTTGTCGACCGTCGAGGCGCTGCCGTCCGAACGCGAGGGAACGCCGCGATCGGTGGTGCGGCGATCGTGGAAATACTCGTAGGACAGGTCGACGCGAGTGTCCGGGCCAGCAACAATCCCGACTGTCGGGTTGATGCCGTAGCGCTTCAGGTCGACGTTCCGGCGGAAACTGTCCCCATCCTCGTAAACGGTGTTGACGCGCACGCCGATAGCGCCGGCAACCGCCAGGTCCATGTCGCCGGTCACGCGGGAGCCGCCTTCGCTGTCCCGGCTGAGGATGAACTGCTGGTTGTTGCCGAAGCTCGCGCGCTTGGTCACCCGGTTGATGACCCCGCCGCCACCACCGCGGCCGAAGATCATCGCGTTCGGACCTTTCAGCACCTCGACCCGATCCAGGTTGTAGAAGTCCCGGAAATACTGGGCGTCGTCCCGCAAACCGTCGACGAAGAAGTCGGCCGTGGTGTTGTTGCCGCGCAGCGTGATCTGGTCCCGGTTGGCCTCACCTGTTCCGGGCGTTGCGCCCGGCACGAACATCAGCAGGTCGGCGATCGAACGCAGCGACTGATCCTCGATCTGCGCTTCGGACACGACCGACATGGCCTGCGGGATGTTGCGCACCAGCGTGTTCGTCCGCGTCGCCGTGCTGGTCGACTTGATCCCATATTCCTCGCGCTGCCCGGTAACCACGATGGTTGTCGGGTCGGCGTCCTCGGTGGTGCCCTCGCCCGCCCCGGCGGCCGCCGGCGCCTCCGTCGCCGAGGCTGCCGTCGCCAAGCCGAACACCGATGCCGCGCCGAGCAGCGCGAGAGAGACGGTACGCAATGATCTTCCCCTCAGGAACGATTAAACTCGTTTCGTGGGATCGGTCATTAGCGCTAATGAGAGTCGTTCGCAACAGTCTTACTGTTATCGTGACTCGTTATCAGCCTCGCGAGCGGTCGGCGTCACTCCGCCGCAAGCAGCATCTCGGCTCCGCCAAGGTCGACCGAGACCAACCGGCTGACGCCCTGTTCCACCATGGTGACGCCGTACAGCCGATGCATCCGGCTCATGGTCACGGCATTGTGGGTGACGATCAGGTAACGGGTATCCGTCTCCTGTGTCATCCGCGCGAGCAGGTCGCAGAAGCGCTCCACATTAGCGTCGTCCAGCGGCGCATCGACTTCGTCCAGCACGCAGATCGGTGCGGGGTTGGTCAGAAACAGGGCGAAAATCAACGCGACCGCCGTCAGCGCCTGCTCGCCGCCGGACAGCAGGGTCAGCGCGGTCAGCCGCTTGCCTGGCGGCTGGGCCATGATCTCGAGCCCAGCTTGCAGCGGATCGTCGCTCTCGATCAGTTCCAAGTGCGCCTGGCCGCCGTCGAACAAGGTGGCGAACAGGCTGCGGAAGTGGCGATCGACCTGCTCATAGGCTTCCAGCAGGCGAACGCGGCCTTCGCGATTGAGACTGCCGATTGAGCCGCGGAGGCGGTTTATCGCTTCCTGCAGTTCGTCCCGCTCCGCCCCGCCCTGCAACCGCGACTGCTCAAGTTCGGCCAGTTCCTGCTCGGCGACGAGGTTGACCGGGCCTAACCGCTCGCGCTCGGCGGTCAGGCGCTCAAGCGTGGCGCTCTCCTCGGCTGGATCGCAGGAGTCCGTCGCATCAAAGCCGAGTTTGCCTGGTAGCAGCGGCGGCGGGCACTCGAACTTCTCCCCGCAGACCCGGCCATATTCGATCCGCCGCGCAACCTGCGCCTCGGCTCGCGCGTCGGCACCCGCCCGGCGCTCGCGAGCGCCCGCCAGGGCTTCGTTGGCCTGCGCCATCGCGGCACTGAGCTGCGCGGCCGCGGCCTCAGCTTCGCGCTCGGCGGCGAGCGTCCCGAAGACCTGCCCTTCACTGTCGCGCAGCCCTTCCTCCAGGCTGGCGATCTGGTGCTCGAGCTCCTCGGGCTCCGACTGCAGCCTGGCCTGTTCCTTCGCCAACCCGTCGGCTCGTTCGGCCGCACCGGCCAGCCGCTGCTCCGCCGCACGCGCCCGATCGCGCCATGCCGCCTGCTCCTTGCCGGTCACCGCATGCCGTTCTCGGTCGGCAGCGGCGGTGCGGGCCTGGGTCGCCGCCTCGGCCCGCAGTTCCGCCACCGCGCGCCCGCGAGTGTTCGCCTGATCCCTAGCCGCAATGATCTCGCGCACCAGCACGCCTCCATCCGGAAGGTTCGCCAGCGTCCGCTCGGCACCGTCGACCGCGGCCCGCGCGGCCGCTCGCACCGGCTCAGCCTCGGCCGTCCGTTCGGCCAGCATGGTGCGCTGATGTTGGAGCCGGTCCAGCGAGTTCGCCGCCGCGTCTTCGCCCCTCGTGGCCTCGCGCACGTCGCGTTCGGCTCCAGCGATTGCTTGCCGCGCACGCTCCGCGTCACCACGCGCCAACTCGACCGCATCGGTTACGGCTTGCCGGCGTTCGTCGGCCATGGCCGCGGCAGTCCGGAGGTCCGGCAGTTGGGCCTCGATCTCGGCCAGCCGGTTCTGCCGTACCAGCCGCTCCGCCGCTGCGGCGCCGCTGCCTGCGGAGAAAAACCCATCCCACCGCCGCATCCGTCCGTCCGGCGTGACGAGCCGTTGCCCGACGGCCAATACCTGCCCGCGATCCTCGCCAACCCCAATCTGCCGCAACCGGCGGATGAGCTCCGGCGGCGCGCTCACCTGCTCGCTTAATGGCTTCAAGCCTTCAGGCAGGCCCGGGTCGCCGTCCAATGCCTGGCTGCCGCCCCAGTGCCTGGAACCGTCGGTTCCGAACGGCGCGTCCAGATCGTCGCCGAGCGCGGCGGCGAGCGCGCGCTCATAGCCCTTCTCTACGCGGAGGCTCGCGAGCACGGCGCCGCTGCGACCATGGGTCAGCGCCTTGCGCAACGCGATGCTTTCGGCCTCAGCTGCGGCGAGGACGGCGCGGGCGCCAGCAACGGCAATTTCCGCCTCGTCGCGCTGCTGGGCGGCGACCAGCCGGGCCGCCTCCGCTTCGGCCAACTTAGCTTCGCAATCGCGCTGCAGTTCGGCCGCAGCCTGTTTGCGCGTTGCAGCGGCACCCTGTGCTTTACGCTCCGCCGCGCCGTCACCGATCGCTGCCGCTTGCGCCGCTAACCGCCCGGCATCGTCCTCGCAGCGAGCCAGCTGCGACCTGGCGGCAGTGAGCGCCGCCTGCGCCACATTGCGTTCTGCTTTCATTGCGGCCTCACGCGCCAGCAGTCCAGCAAGCTCCGCCTCCGCCTCACGCGCGCTCGCTTCGGCCGTAGTCAGTGCCGCCGCGATCCGCCCGCCCTCCGCTTCGCTGTTGGCCAGCCGACGTTCGATGGCGACGCGCTCTCCGGTAAGCGTGACCTCGGCGCGCTGTGCATCCTCGCTCAGGCCCAACTCGCGCGAGCGCTCGGCAGCGATCTGCTCGGCCAGTCGCTCCAGTTCGACAAGCCGCCGCCGCACCGTGTCCAGCCGCGCACGTGCCGTCGCGAGCTGATGGGCGAGCGCCTGCCCCTCTTCACGAGCACGCACAGCAACGCGGCGCCGGTCGGCAACCTCGGCCGCCGCAGCCTGCTGCGCTTCGGCTGCTTGCGCCAGCCTCGCTCCCAGCGTTGTCACTTCGGCCTGTGCCGCTTGCGCTTCAGTCGCCGCGGCTTGCGCGAGCCGGTCGGCATCGGCCCACCGGCTATAGATCAGCCGTCCCTCCGACAGTCTGATACGGTCCGTCAGACCACGATAGCGTTCGGCCACCCGCGTCTGCCGCCGAAGCGCCCCGGCGCGCGCCTCCTGATCGGACAGCAACTCGGCAAGCCGCTCCAGGTTTGTTTCGGTGGCCCGCAGCTTCTGCTCCGCGTCCTTGCGCCGAGCATGCAGGCCTGCGATTCCGGCCGCCTCCTCCAGCATCTGCCGGCGCTCGGTCGGCTTGGCGGCGATCACCGCCCCGATCCGCCCCTGGCTTACCAGCGCGGGCGAATGGGCGCCGGTCGCCGCATCGGCGAACAGCAAGGAGACGTCCTTGGCCCGCACGTCGCGTCCGTCGAGCCGGTAAGCCGATCCGGCCCCCCGCTCGATCCGCCGAGTGACTTCGCTTTCCCCCTCATCGCCGCCGGTGTGCTCGACCAGCAGGGATACTTCGGCGAAGTCGCGGGCCGGCCGGCGGGCGGTGCCAGCGAAGATCACGTCTTCCATGCCGCCGCCGCGCAAGCTCTTGGGACTGGCTTCGCCCATCACCCAGCGGATGGCTTCCAGCAGGTTGGACTTGCCGCAGCCGTTCGGGCCGACGACCCCGGTCAAGCCCGGCTCGATGCGCAGTTCGGCTGGTTCTACGAAGCTTTTAAAGCCGCTGAGTTTCAGCCGGCGAATGCGCAATCAGTCACCCCCCCATCCGGTGGTTAGCCGCCGAGCGCTGCCCGGATCTGCGGCTCCAGCGTTTCCCAGCTCGCCGCATTCTCCGCCAGCTTGCCGTTGATCAGGAAGGCCGGCGTGCCCGGGATGCTATACTGCGATGCCGCGTCACTATTAACCTGCACCAGCCGTTCGATTTCCGCCTGGTTGGTCAGGCATTGGCTAGAGCGACCCGAGGGCAAGCCGCGCTGAGCGGCCCAGGCCTGCAGCCCCGCATATTGGGCGAACTTCGGGAACTGCTGCGCCGGCGGGAGAGCCTGAGCGGCGGCGAGCTCTGCCTGAGGCGCCGCCTGAAAGCGTTCGAAGATCGCCTTCTGATCGGCGTACATGCCCTCGGTCAGCTTGAAGAAGGTCGGATTGGCGCCGGCGCAGCGAGCGATCAGCGACATGGTGATGTCCAGCGGATCGCGCACGAAGTTGCGGAATTCAAACGCGACCTGGCCAGTCTTGACGTACTTGTCGATCAGCTGCGGCGTGGCCTTTTCGGAGAACTCCGCGCAGTGCGGGCAGGTCATGGAGCCGAACTCGACCAGCTTCACCTTGGCGTTGGGA
>CADCWB010000097.1 GCA_902806295.1 uncultured Sphingomonas sp.
TAGGTCGGAGTACGGAAAATATACGCAAAACAAGCGTGGATCAACCTGGACTCTTAGAGACAGAAAAGCTGACGTTTCTGACGTAAATGTTCTAAGCAAGTCTCAACCTGTACAACATGCACTGCAATCGCGCTGCAGAGGTCAGGGGTTCGATTCCCCTCAGCTCCACCATCTCCGCCGGTTGATCACCTGCCTTCGCTGGCGAGCGTCCGCTGCACTGCCTTGCGCCAGCCGTTCAGCAAGTCGGCGCGCCGCTCCTGCCCCATGACGACACAAACTCATCGCGGGCACTCCAGCATCGTTCAAGCTCCGGTAACCCCGACCACATGCCTGCCGCCAGTCCCGCATGGAAAGCTGCGCCCAAGGCGGTGGTCTCCAGGTTGGACGGTCGCTCGACCGGTAGGTCGAGCACGTCGGCCAGAAATTGGCACAGCCAGCCATTCGCCGCCATGCCGCCATCCACTCGCAGCGCCGCTAGAGCGCCGCTCCAATCCGCGGTCATGGCATCCAGCAAGTCGCGCGTCTGAAACGCCACCGCCTCCAGGGCGGCGCGAACGAGTTCGGCCGGCCCGCTGTCCAGCGTAAGGCCATAGATGGCCCCGCGTGCATCCGCATCCCAGTGCGGCGCGCCAAGTCCGGTGAAGGCTGGCACCAGCGTCACGCCATGATCCTCACGCGCCGCCCGCGCCAGTCGCTCGGTCTCGCCCGCCTCGCCGACTAGCTTCAGCCGGTCGCGCAGCCATTTCACGGCCGATCCGGCGACGAAGATCGAGCCCTCCAGGGCATAAGTCGTCTGCCCATCGATCCGCCACGCCGGCGTCGTCAGCAGGCGATGCCGCGAAGCGACCGCCTGCCGGTCGGTGTTGAGCAACAGGAAGCAACCGGTGCCATAGGTCGACTTGGCCATGCCAGGCCGAAAGCAGGCCTGTCCGAACAGAGCCGCCTGCTGATCCCCAGCCATCCCGCAGATCGGCAGCAGCCGCGCGAACAGGCCGGCCGCCGTGGTGCCGAACAGCTCGCTGTTGCCGTGCACCTCCGGCAACACAGCTTCCGGGATGCCGAACAGCTTGCAAAGATTGGCGTCCCACCTTCCCGCATGGATGTCGAACAGCAACGTCCGACCAGCGTTTGTGACGTCCGTCGCATGAACGGCGCCACCGGTGAGCCGCCACAGCAGAAAGCTGTCGACAGTGCCAAACGCCAGCTCGCCACGCTCCGCCCGCTCGCGCACACCCGGTAATTGTTCGAGCATCCAGGCCAGCTTGGTGGCGGAGAAATAGGGATCGAGCAGCAGCCCCGTCTGGGCCCTGATCTCCGCCTCCACCCCGTCAGCCCGCAGCCGTGAGCAGTGCTCGGCGGTGCGACGGTCCTGCCAGACGATCGCGCGATGAACCGGCTCTCCCGTCGACCGGTCCCACAATAGGGTGGTCTCCCGCTGGTTGGTGATTCCGACCGCCACGACTCTCGCCGGGTCCACCGTCCCGAGCACTTCGCGGACGCTTCCGAGCACAGTTCCCCAGATTTCCTCCGGGTCATGCTCGACCCAGCCCGGCGCCTGGTAGCGCTGCGTCAGCTCGCGCCAAGCCTCGCCGACGGCCTGCGCCTGCTGATTGAACAAGATCGCTCTGGTCGAGGTAGTGCCCTGATCGATCGCCAATACGAGACCGGAGTTCATTGCGCGGGCTGGCCCTTTCGCCCGGGCAGTCGGATCGGGCCCATCGATGCCAGTCCGCGCATGCGTTATCCTCCGGTTAGCTGCTCCGCCATCTCGGCCACTTCGAGCCAGCGCAGCTCGGCCGCCTCCTTGTCGGCGCGCAGCTTGGCGATATGCTCCATCAGCGTCGCGAATCTGCTGCGGTCGCGGGTATAGAGGTCGGGATCGGCCAAGGCCTGCTCATCCGCGGCGATTGCCCGCTCGATCGTCTCGATCTCGGCCGGCAGCCGGTCGAGGTCGCGCTGGTCCTTGTAGGTGAGCTTCCTCGGCGCCCCCACCGCAGGTCTTTGGGACGGAGCGGCGGCGATCGCTTTCGCACCCGCTCGCGGGCCGGCCTTCGTGGCCGTGCCGCGCCGTCCCGCCCAATCCTCATAGCCGCCGGCCACGACGTCCACCTTGCCGGACCCATCCAGCCCGAGCGTGACGGTCACCGTCCGATCGAGGAAATCGCGGTCGTGGCTGACAAGCAGCACCGTGCCCTCATAATCGGCGATCACCTCCTGGAGCAGGTCGAGCGTCTCGAGGTCGAGGTCGTTGGTCGGCTCGTCCAGCACCAACAGGTTCGATGCCCGCGCGAACTCCCGCGCCAGTAGCAACCGCGAGCGCTCGCCGCCTGACAAAGAACCGACTGGCGTTTCGGTCATCTCGGGCGAGAACAGGAACTCCTTGAGATAGCCCTTGATGTGCTTCTTGGTCCCGCGCACGTCGATCCAGTCGCCGCCGTCCGCAAGCACGTCGCGGACGCTCTTCGCCGGATCGAGCAGCTTGCGCTGCTGGTCGATGACCACCCCATCGAGCGTCTTGGCCCTGCGGATCCTGCCCTCGTCGGGCTCCATTTCACCGGTGAGCA
>CADCWB010000098.1 GCA_902806295.1 uncultured Sphingomonas sp.
ACACGACGCTCTTCCGATCTATCCTGACCGGCGGCGGCAGCTTCCACTGCATCAGCCAGCAGGTGCCGAGCTGATGCAAAACAGATCGTTCGTCCCGAGCGAAGTCGAGGGGCGTCTGCGCGGTCCTCACGCCCCTCGACTACTTCCGAGCTGTCGCTCGAACTCCGCTCGAAACGAGCGCGATCCTCCGCAGCGGATGGAAGATCGGCCGGATCGAGATAGGCGAGGCCCTCGGCCAGCTTCAGCGCGGTTTCGAAGCTGTCGGCCAGGCGCGACTGGATGCCGTCGCGGACGACGATGCGATCGACCACCACCTCCAGGTCATGCTTGTACTTCTTGTCGAGCGCGGGCGCCTCGTCGATCTCGTAGAATTGGCCGTCGATGCGGACGCGGGTGAAGCCGGCCTTTTGCCATTCGGCGAGTTCCTTCCGATACTCGCCCTTGCGGCCGCGGACGACGGGGGCAAGCAGGTAATGGCGCGAACCTTCGGGCAGGGCCATGACCCGGTCGACCATCTGGCTGACCTGCTGCGCCTCGATCGGTAGGCCGGTGGCAGGCGAATAGGGCACGCCGACCCGCGCCCAGAGCAGGCGCATATAGTCGTAGATCTCGGTCACCGTCGCGACCGTCGAGCGCGGGTTGCGGCTGGTGGTCTTCTGCTCGATCGATATGGCGGGCGACAGGCCGTCGATATGCTCGACGTCCGGCTTCTGCATCATCTCCAGGAACTGGCGCGCGTAGGCGGACAGGGACTCGACGTAACGGCGCTGCCCCTCGGCATAGATGGTGTCGAAGGCAAGGCTCGACTTGCCGGAGCCGGAAAGCCCGGTGATCACCGTCAGGCTCTCCCGCGGAATGTCGATGTCCACGCCCTTGAGGTTATGCTCGCGCGCCCCGCGCACGGAAATGTGGGTCAGCATGAAGGGGGTTTGTTCCAGATTTGTTCTGAGAGCAAGCGATCGCTCACCTGCAAAGATAGGAGCCGCCGGCGCTCTTGTCAGGAGCGAGCATCTGCCTTCATGGTGCGCTTGTCGAGCGAGAGGATCATGTGAGCGCACAGAAGATGACGGCGTATTCGGGCGGACCCGGCGGTCTGGGTAGGGCCATCTTCAGCCCTCGTGTGGCAAAGCACCGCCTGTTCGTGTGGGCTTCTCCCTGTGTGGTTCCGGACAGCCGCGTGGTGATCGTGTGCCGAGAAGACGACACTACTTACGGCATCCTTCATTCGAAGTTTCATGAGACATGGTCGTTAGCCCTTGGCGGTTGGCACGGCGTCGGCAATGACCCTCAATACACGCCCTCCCGCGGGTTTGAGACCTTCTCCTTCCAAGAAGGCCTCACGCCTGACATTCCGGCGGTCGGTCTGCCCACGACTTGCGCGCGCAGAAGATCGCAGCCGCGGCAGCCCGCCTCAACGAGTTGCGCGAGAACTGGCTCAACCCGCCGGACCTCGTGCGCCGCGAGCCGGAGGTGGTGCCAGGCTATCCCGACCGCATCCTGCCGGTCAGCGAGGAGGCGGCCAAGGAGCTGAAGAAGCGCACGCTTACCAACATCTACAACGCCCGCCCGCAATGGCTGGCGAACGCGCACGCTGCGCTCGATGAGGCTGTCGCCGAAGCCTACGGCTGGGGCGACGACTGGCGTGCGGGCGTGCTGACCGACGACGACGAGATGCTCGCGCGCTTGTTCCACCTGAACCAGGAGCGCTCGGCGGGTGACCCCGACTGAGCCAGAGCCGCCGAGTACTCCGCCACCGCCTCATAATGCGCGCCGTCTTTGCGGAGGTGGCTTTGGTAGAGGGTGAAGCGGTCGGCTGGCCAGGGCTCGGAGGCCAGGGCGGCGTGGCGGTGGACGAAGGGGGCGAGGTTCGGCTCCGGGCCGTTCCAGCGAGCGAGGGTAAGGTGCGGATGGTAGGCGCGGCGCTCGGGCGGCAGGCCGGCGGCGACGCAGGCGCGATCGACCTTGGCGGCGAGGGCGGCGAGCGGCTCCCTCGGTGCGACGCCAGCCCATAGCGCGCCACCGCGGCGCCGGGCGAAGCGGCCGACCCCGGCCAGGCGCAGCTCGAACGGATCAAAGCGAATGGCTCCAAGCGCAGTCGCGATGTCCTCGGCCTGGGGGCGCTCGACCTCGCCGATGAAGCGCAGGGTGAGGTGCAGCTGGTCCTCGTTCTGCCAGCGCAGGATCTCGCCGTCGTCCATCAGGTCGAGCAGCTGATCGCGGACGAACTCGGGCGGGCGGATTGCAACGAACAGGCGGTGCATGGCGGGTTGCTCCTCCGAGGACAAACGCGAAGGCCGCCGCGCGGCTCCTGGGCTTCGGCTTGCACCCGGGGTACAATCATGTGAGTAGAAGCTGTTGCTTTTCCGGAACGACCATGTCCGGTTTCGCTTGAAAGCGGACCCGCCTTCTCCGATATACGGTCCCATGACGGGCGCCTTGCTCGTCGATCATGGAGTGTTCGATGCAGAACCAGTTCGACCCGCGCACGACGACCGCCGCCGCGCCCGACTATGTCGGCGTACCGCGTGCCGCCCGCGATGCGGGCCTGCGGTCCTACATGTTGTCAGTCTATAACTATATGGCGTCCGGCGTCCTGCTGACCGGCATCGTCGCCCTGCTGTTCGCGCAGAGCGGCCTGGCCGAGCAGGTGCTGAACACCCCGCTGCGCTGGGTGATCATGCTCGCGCCGCTGGGCTTCGTCATGGCGATGAGCTTCGGCCTCAACCGGATGAGCACCGGCACGTTGCAGATGCTCTATTGGGCCTTTGCGACCGTCATGGGTCTGTCGATGAGCTCGATCTTCCTGGTCTACACCGGGACCAGCATCGCGCAGACCTTCTTCGCCGTGGCCGCGGCCTTCATGGGCCTCAGCCTCTACGGCTACACCACCAAGAAGGACTTGTCGGGTTTCGGCACGTTCCTGATTATGGGCGTCATCGGCCTGCTGGTCGCGATGGTGATCAACATCTTCCTGCAGTCGAGCGTACTGCAGCTGGCGATCAGCGCCATCGGCGTGCTGATCTTCGCCGGCCTGACCGCCTACGACACGCAGAAGATCAAGAGCATGTACGCCCACGTCGCCGGCACGGACATGATGGGCAAGGTCGTGATCATGGGGGCGCTGAACCTCTACCTCGACTTTATCAACATGTTCACCTTCCTGCTGTCCTTCATGGGCAACCGCGAATAGGCCTGGACGTTCAGAACAACGAGAGGAGGGCTCGGCGGGCGAACGCCGGGCCCTTTCTCATTGGCGCTGCCTGGCGGTCAGGCGGCGGACTGTTCCCGCGCGGACTGCCGAAACATCGCGGCTGACAGCAGCCAGGGAAGGCTGAAGGCGGTGCTGAGGGTCGCCCCCCATCGATCGGTCGGCAGCCCGCCAAGCCCGACGGCCGCCTGGACCACGGCCGTGA
The DNA here is from genome assembly GCA_902806295.1 of uncultured Sphingomonas sp. Classification (GTDB taxonomy): domain Bacteria; phylum Pseudomonadota; class Alphaproteobacteria; order Sphingomonadales; family Sphingomonadaceae; genus Sphingomicrobium. Next base: position 3,414 of record CADCWB010000098.1, read on the forward strand.
TGAGCATGGCTCTCGCCATCCCGGTCGGCCGGAAGCGGACGACGATGGAACTTACCAGCGCAAGCCCAAGGACGCCGCCGAACAGCAGGTTGTAGTCATTGTCTTCGGAGCCGATCATGCCGACGGCGAGGTTTGCCCAAATGGTGAGGAAGGCGATGCCGACCGCGACAATGGCGGCCAGCCGGTAGGCGCCGTTGACCGATGCGCGCGCCGCCAGCTCCACGGCTCCGCACGCGGCCGCGAGCATCACGCCGACCCCAATGAAGTCGGTCTCGTCCCAGTTCACCCCCGTCGTGAACTGCATGGCGGTGGCCGGCAGCAGGAGCAGTAGCACGGCGCCGCCCCACATGAGGATGCGCCAGCCGCTCCAGCGCGGTCCTGCGAAAACGTCGGTGATCCCGGTCATAACTTGCCTCCTTGATGAGTAACGGCTTTCATCATGTCGACGGGCGAGGTGAGCGGCATGAGCAAATTGTGAGGGTTCGCTGAAGAATGACGGGGGCGAGGTACAGCTTCGGCGATTATTGCTTGGACCTGCAGGAGCGGCAGCTGCGCCGGGCCGACCGGCCGGTGGAGCTCAGCGGCCGCTATCTCGACGCGCTCGCCCTGCTGGTGCGGGAGGCGGGCCGGCTGGTGCCCAAGGATCGCTTCATGGACGAGGTGTGGCGCGGCGTGCCAGTGACGGACGAGGCGCTGACCCAATGCATTCGAACCTTGCGCCGGCAGCTGGGCGACGATGCGGCGCGCCCGCGATTCATCGAGACGGTGCCGAAGTATGGTTATCGCTTCATC
>CADCWB010000099.1 GCA_902806295.1 uncultured Sphingomonas sp.
CGACGGTCGGCGGCGAGGTGAACTTCGATCCGGCTTACAACGGCAACATCCTGGTCAACGCAATGACCGTTGGCGTCGCCAAGCAGGACAAGATCTTCTACTCGGCGGCGGCTGGCATCGGGAACCCGGTCGTTTATGTCGGCTCCAAGACCGGCCGCGACGGCATCCACGGCGCGACCATGGCGTCGGCCGATTTCGGCGAGAACTCCGACGAGAAGCGCCCCACCGTCCAGGTCGGCGATCCGTTCACCGAGAAGCTGCTGATCGAGGCCTGTCTGGAACTCATGGCCTCCGACGCGATCGTCGCCATCCAGGACATGGGCGCGGCCGGCCTCACCTCCTCGTCGGTCGAGATGGCCAGCAAGGGCGGCGTCGGCATCAAGCTCGTCATGGACCAGGTGCCTTGCCGCTCGGAGGGCATGACCCCTTACGAGATGATGCTCTCCGAATCGCAGGAGCGCATGTTGATGGTCCTCAAGCCCGGCCGCGAAGCGGAGGCCGAGGCCATCTTCACCAAATGGGAGCGGGACTTCGCGGTGATCGGCGAGGTGACCGACACGGGCCGGATGGAGTTGGTGTGGCGGGGTGAGACTGTCGCCGACATTCCCCTCGGACCGCTGGCCGACGAAGCGCCGCTCTACGATCGCCCGCACCTCTCCCGCGAGGAGTACAAGGCGTGGGCGCAGGTCAAGCCGCTCGGCGAGGTGTCGGAGAGCACCGACATTGCCGCCGACCTGCTCAAGCTGATGGCCTCGCCGGCCCTCGCCAGCCGTCGCTGGATCTACGAGCAGTACGACCAACAGGTCGGCGGCGACACCGTCCAGCGCCCCGGCGGCGACGCGGCGGTGGTGCGGGTGCACGGCACCGACAAGGCGCTGGCGATGACCACCGACTGCACCCCGCGCTACTGCTACGCCGACCCGTACGAGGGAGGAAAACAATCGGTTGCCGAGGCCTACCGCAACCTGTGCGCGGTCGGCGCAACGCCGTTGGCAATCACCAATTGCCTTAACTTCGGAAACCCGCAGCGACCGGAGATCATGGCCCAGATCGTCGGCTGCCTCGAAGGCATGTCCGACGCCTGCCGAGCGCTCGACTTCCCGATCGTGAGCGGGAACGTCAGCCTTTACAACGAGAGCAAGGCGACCGGCGGCGGAAGCGCGATCCTGCCAACGCCGGCGATCGGCGGCGTGGGGCTGCTCCCTGACTGGCGCAAGTCGGCGGCCATAGGCTCCGCCAAGGACATGGACGATGTCTGGCTTGTCGGCGCGGCTCCGTCGCACCTCGGCCAGTCGCTGTGGTTGGCAGAGCGTCACGGTCGCATGGACGGCGCTCCGCCCGTCGTCGATCTTCGCGCCGAGCGCCACCACGCCGAGTTTATCCGCGAGATGATCTCCAGCGGCTTGGTCACTGCAGTCCACGACATCAGCGATGGCGGTATGCTCGTCGCCCTTGCCGAAATGGCGCTGGCGAGCGGCTTGGGTGCGAGCTTCGACCGGCTCCTTCTGCGCGAGCGCCCGAACCTGACTGCCTTATGTTTTGGCGAGGACCAAGGCCGCTACCTCCTGACCACCTCCAACTCAGACCCACTTGTCCGAGCCATGGGCGCGGCGGCAATCCCGCACCTGAGGATCGGCTCGATCGGCGGCCAGGCCATCGAAATCGGCAAAACAACCCTTCCACTGACGGACCTTCGCGCGGCTCACGAGGGCTTTTTCCCCAGGCTGATGGGCGGTGAACACCCGGTCGCCTGATCTTCCGTCGTTGCGAGCGTAGCCGAACGATCCAGCTCTTCTGCCGCGCGAAAGAACTCTGGATCGCTTCGTCGCTCGCTCCTCGCAAATGACGGGCACTTCGCGCCACCCACTTGCGAACGCCTCGCATTATCGACTACACTCACCGCGATGATCGTTTGTGTCTGCAACGCGATTCGCGAGGAACAGCTTCGCACCTATGCCCGCCAGGGTGCGCGCAGTGTGGGCGGTGCTTATGGCCGCCACGGCTGCAAGGTGAAGTGCGGCAGTTGCCTGCCGTTCGCGCGTGAGATCATCGAGGAGGAGCAAGCGGAGCAGGCTGCCCTCCCCACCCCCGCCGCCGCCTAGTTGCGAGTTGTTAGCGCTTCGCTCCCTTGCCGCGCTGCCGTAAGAGGCTGGCAGCAAGAGGGGTGATATGAAGGGCGACACGCGGATTATCGAGCTGCTGAACGAGGCGCTCAAGGCTGAATTGACGGCGATTAATCAATATTGGCTGCACTACCGCATGCTTGAGCACTGGGGCATCGATCGGCTGGCAGCCTATGAGCGGCATGAGTCGATCGACGAGATGAAGCATGCGGATCGTATCTCCGAACGCGTCCTATTCCTGGACGGCCTGCCCAACTTCCAAGCACTCGGCCGGCTGCGCATTGGCGAGAGCGTGGAGGAGATCCTCCGCGCCGACCTCGAGGCCGAATACGAGGCTTGCAAGCTCTACCGCGAGATCATCGCTCATGCCGAGACCGTCCGCGACTTCGTGACCCGCGATCTTGCCGCCGAGATCCTGCAGGATGAGGAGGGGCACGTCGACTTCCTCGAGACCCAACTCGAGCAGGTCGGTCGCATGGGCCTGCCCAATTACATTCAGCTCAATAGCAAGCCGGTCGGCGTCGAGGAGTGAGCGCAGGGCCCGGCGCCAGCGAACCGCCTCTGCCTAACAACCCCTCGCACCGCTACCAATCACTGGATGCCGTCCGCGGTGTCGCGGTAATGGGCATCCTGATCGCCAACATGCCGGGGTTCGCGCTGCCCGCACCCGCTTATTTCAGCCCGCTTGCCTGGGGCGGCACCGGCCCGGCCGATCTGACCGCATGGTTCACCACCTTCGTCCTGATCGAGGGCAAGATGCGCGGGCTGTTCTCCTTCCTGTTCGGTGCATCCATTCTGCTGGTCATCGATCGGGCGCAAGCGGCCGGCCAGAGCGCCGCCGCCGTGCATCTCGGCCGCATGGCCGTGCTGCTGCTGATCGGTCTGGCCCACCGTTACCTGATCTGGTGGGGCGACATCCTGGCCCACTATGCACTCGTTGGTGCGGTCGCCTTCATCTTCGTACGGCTTGATCAACGGCGATTGCTGGCGGCCGGCTTGGTTGTCCTCGTCATGACGTTGGCCTGGAACGCCTCCACTTGGAATGGCTTGTTGTGGGCTGGCGCGCGCTCGACGCCGGCTCAGGTCGAGATCTGGAGCAACTTTGCCTGGGCCTTCGGAGTGCCGCCCAGCGATTGGAGTACCGGCGAAATCGCCGCCATGCGGGCAAGCTGGAGCGAACAGATCGCCTGGCGCTGGCAATATCTGGAAAGTGAGGTGAGCTTCCTTTCGGCCGTCGGGTTGGAAACACTCGCCGCCATGCTGCTGGGCATGGCAGCATTCCGCAGCGGATTCCTCACTGGCGAGTGGGAGCGCGCACAGTACCGGCACTTCGCCGCTTGGGCACTTGGCGCCACTTTCCTCGCCTACGCACTGCTAGCGCTCAATACGATGTGGCACGGCTTCGACCAGCGCTGGGTTTTCTTCGGCTCCGTCGTAGGGACGGTCCCATTCCGCGTTCTCGGCGCTGCCGGCTATGCAGCTTGCATCATCCTGCTGCTGCGCCCCGGCGGCTCCCTGACCGAACGGGTGTCTGCTGTTGGCCGAGCGGCCTTTACCAACTATCTCGGCACGTCGCTGATTGTGACCGGCATCTTCTACGGTTGGGGCTTCGGCCTGTTCGGCACCCTAAGTCGCGCGGAGATCTACATCGTCCCGCCGCTCGTCTGGGCACTGATGCTGACCTGGTCCAAGCCGTGGCTGGAGCGTTACCGGTACGGCCCATTGGAATGGCTGTGGCGCAGCCTGGCGCGGCTGGAGCTGCAGCCGATGCTCCGTTCGGCCGCGAGTTAGAGCCGGCCGAAGTCTTGGTTCGCGCCACGGCGACCGAAGCCTTGCGTGGCCCGGCGGCTGAGTAGCGGGTTGGTTGCCTTGTCGAACAGCTCGATGGTGCGGGTGAACAGGCGGCGCAGTTCAACCACCTGTGGGATCAACTCGTCCGGAAAGCGGCGAGTTTCGATGCACAGGCGCGCCGAGGTTTCGATCATCTCGGCCGCCATCGCCAGCGTTTCTGCTCCAAATTGCCGAGCCTCGCCTTTGATGGTGTGCGCCGGGATCACTAGCGCGGTGGTGTTCTGCTCCCGCATGGCCGCCTCGATCTGAGCGACCGACTTGGTGCCGTCTTCGCGAAAGTAGCTGAGGATGCGGATGAACCCCGGCCCAAGCTCGCCCCGGCACTTCTCGAAGTGCACCCAGTCGACCAGGTTTGCAGCGTCGCCGCGTGCCAGATTAGGTGTATGCTCCACCCCTCCTGCCTACCCGCATAAGGGTAAAGGAGCCGTTAGCGCTCCGGGTCGAACGGATTCTTCGGCGCGCGCATGGTCATCCGCAGCGGTATTGCGCCAAGCTTCAGGTCTCGCCGCATCGAGTTCATCAGATAGCGGCGGTAGCTCTCCGGCAATTGATCGACCCGCGTCCCGAATACCACGAAGCTCGGCGGGCGCGATTTGACCTGAGTGATGTAACGCAATTTGATCCGCTTGCCGCCAGGTGCGGGCGGCGGGTTGGCTTCGACCGCGCGCTCGAACCAGCGGTTGAGCTCACCGGTGGTCACCCGCCTGGACCAGGCGTCGCGCAGCTCGAACGCGGCGCCCATCAGCTGGTCGATGCCCTTGCCGGTCACGGCCGAGACGGTCACCACCACCACGCCCTTCAGCTGCGACAAGCCCTCTTCCAGCGCGGCCTTGACGCCATTGAACAGGCTGGAGGCGTTCTCCGCCACGTCCCACTTGTTCAGCGCAATCAACAGCGCGCGACCCTCCTCGACAACCTGATCGGCGATGCGCAGGTCCTGGGCTTCCAGTCCGCGGGTAGCATCAAGCAACAGGACTACCACCTCGGCCATGTCGATTGCTCGCCGGGTGTCCATGGCAGACAGCCGCTCCAGCTTGTCCTCCACCTTGGCCCGCTTGCGCAGGCCCGCGGTGTCGACCAGCCGAACGGGCCGGTCTTGCCAGTCCCAGTCGATGCTGATGCTGTCCCGGGTGATCCCGGCCTCGGGGCCGGTGATCATCCGATCCTCGCCCAGCATTTTGTTCACCAGCGTGGACTTGCCCGCATTGGGCCGACCGACGACCGCCAGCTTCAGCGGCCCGCCTTCGGCCGGCTCCTCATCCACCTCGACGTCTTCGCGATCGACAAACGGGCGCAGTGCTTCGAACAGGTCGACCACGCCTTCGCCATGTTCGGCCGAGATCGCCAGCGGCTCGCCGAAGCCCAGCGCATAGGCTTCCATCCGGCCGCTCTCTCCGCCGCGCCCTTCCGCCTTGTTGGCAGCGACGATCACAGGGGTGTCTTCGCCGCGCAGCCAGCGGGCGATTTCTTCGTCGAGAGGCGTAACGCCCTCCCGCGCATCGATCAGGAACAGGGCGACATCGGCCTCCCGAACCGCCGCCTCGGTCTGCCGCCGCATTCGCCCGGGCAGGCTGGCGGCGTCCTCGTCCTCGAAACCGGCCGTGTCCATCACGCGGAACTCGAGGTCGAGCAGCTTGCCCTCACCCTCCCGCCGATCGCGGGTCACGCCGGGGCGATCGTCGACCAATGCGACGCGCTTGCCGACCAGGCGATTGAACAGGGTCGATTTGCCGACATTGGGCCGGCCGACGATGGCAACGGTGGGGAGAGGCATGGGCGTGCCCCTACCCCAAGCGTCGCGGCAATGCGAGCGAGCCTAGCGGAAGGCGTGCAGCCGCCCGCGGTTGTCGAGCAGGTACAAGGTCGAGTTCGCCACCACTGGCGACAGTTGGACGGGGGCGCCGACGTTGGTTTGGCTCTGGAAGCTGCCGCTCGACGGATCGACGTTGACCAACACGCCATTGGAGCCCGCCACGATCAGCCGATCGCCCGCCAACACCGGGCCGACATAGCTGATCGGGCCAGCCTTCTTCTTCTCGTTGAGGAATGCCGGCAACTGATTGATCCAGCGCACCTTGCCGGTGTTGCGCGCGATCGCGACCAGCTTGGCATCGTCCGTCATGACATAGACCCAGTCGCCCGCGACCCATGGCGTGGAGATGCCCGCGATATTGAGCTCCCAGATGCGCTGGCCGCTGATCAGGTCGAGCGCGACCATTCGACCGCCCTGCCCGACCGCGAACACCTGGCCGTTGTCGATCACCGGGCTGGCATCGATGTCGGACAAGGTAGCGACGGAGGTCGAGACCGAGGTGCGGGACAGCGCGTCCTGCCACACCAGCCGACCGTTCTCGGCACGGTAGGCGTTGAGTTCACCCGAGGAGAAGCCCGCCACCACCGTCGACTGCGCAATCGCGGGCGCTCCGCTGCCGAACACGCCGGCGATTTCCAGAGCCGCGGGGTTCGACCAGCGCTGCGCACCGTCGGCTATGTTGAGCGCAAAAATCTGGTTGTCCTGGCTCATCACATAGAGCGTGTCGCCATTGATGCTGGGAGCACCGCGCAGCGGTCCGCCGATTTTCTTCTGCCAGGCCACACCGCCGTTGCCGGCATCCAGCGCCGCCGCATAGCCGAGCCCGTTGGTGGCATAGACCCGGCCGCCAGCGACCGCCACGCCGCCGCCGAACAGTGACGCATTGTTGCCCTTCTCCGCGCCGACCTGCGTCGCCCACAACTGTCGTCCACTCGCCGCATCGAACGCGCGCACGGTAGCGGTCGTGTCGATGGTGAAAACCTTGTTGTCGGCGATAACCGGGGCCGAGGCGAGGCGCGCACCGGTTGTGGTGCCGGCGCCTATGTTGACGCTGAATGCGGTGCCGAGCGCCGTTCCTAGCGCCAGGTGCCCGACCGACTTGGCGGCACTGCCGCCCGGCTGACCCCACTCGGTATTGGCGACCGCTGGCGGAAGCGAGAATGGCGCGGAGGCGGTCGCGGGATCGACGTTGATATCCACGTCCCGGGCCAGCACCGACACGCGGTCGCCAAGCACCGGCGTCTTGGGCCGCGCCTTGTTGAACGGATTGCAGCCGGCCAGCAGGGCGGCGGCGATCAGGACAAGCGGAACACTCTTGTTCATGTCTTCGAACTTCCTGTGAGAAACCTTACGCGCCCGGCATCTGGGCCGTCGCGTCCACCCCCAAGGTTCCGGCGATCTGAACCGCACGAGACCTGATCGATTCGGGCAACGTCTTGTCCGCCGCCACTTGTCCAAACATCCGCCCTGCTTCCCCCCGGCGGTTCTGCTTCAGCATCGCCATCGCCGTCATCTCGCCGGCGGTACCGAACCAGGCGTTGCCGGGCTGCGCATAAGACTGCAGCCGGGCGATCACCGCCTCGGGCTTCATCCCGTCGAACTCAAGCGCGGTCTGCCGCATCAGCGCCGCAGCGCGAACCGCGTCAGGCTGATCGTCGGCCGCCGCAACCGATTGGTAAGCGGCAAGCGCCTTGGCCCGGTTGCCGTTCTGCAAGGCCAACGCCGCCGCGGTCATCTGCGCGAGCACGCCATAGTCGCCGCCCTCGCTGGCGATCTGCGCCAACCGCGCGTCGGCCGTGCGGCTGTTACCGCCCGTCACGTCGGCGATCACCGCCGCAAGCTGCTCGCTTTGCGCAGCCGTCTGCGCACGCTGCTGCGACTGCCACCAGAGATAGGCGCCAGCCGCAACCAGCAGCAGCACGATCGCCGCGATCAACAGTGCACCCCAGCGGCGGAAGAACCCCTCCGCCTGACTGCGACGCAGGTTTTCCTCGACTTCGCGGATGAAGGTTTCGCTGGATTCGCCAGGGGCCAAAGCCAAGTGGAGCAACCTTTAGATGGTGGTCGAACGTTGATGCCGCGCGGCGTCCATCACCGATCGGCGATGAACAGAAGCTTGAACGGAGCGAGCGTCTAGAGCCTTTTGGTTCCGGCGCAAAGACTCACGCCTTCGGCCGGTAGGTCTGGTCCGCAGTGGGGAAGCTTCGGCCGCGCACTTCGGTGGCGTAGCTCTGCACCGCCTCGTCGATCCGACTGGCAAGGTCGTCATAGCGTTTCACGAACCGTGGCGTTCGTTCGAACAGCCCCAACATGTCCTCCGTGACCAGCACTTGTCCATCGCAGTCGGCCGATGCGCCGATGCCGATCACCGGAACCGGGACCGCCGCCGTCACCTCATTGGCCAGGCTTTCCATCACGCCCTCGGCAACGATCGCAAAGGCCCCCGCCTCGGCGATTACCCGTGCATCCGCCAAAATTTTGGCGGCTTCCGCGTCGCTTCGTCCGCGCGCGCCATAGCCGCCCAGCGTGTTCACAGCCTGTGGCGTGAGGCCAACATGACCGATGACGGGAATGCCGCGCTCGACGAGGAAACGGACGGTCGGAGCCATTGCTGCCCCGCCTTCCAGCTTCACCGCCGCGCAACCGGTCTCCTTCATCACGCGAGCGGCGCTGGCGAACGCCTGTTCGGGCGAGCCTTCGTAGCTGCCGAACGGCATGTCGACGGCGACCAGCGCATGCCAGCTACCCCGCACTACCGCTGCCCCATGATTGCACATCATCTCCAGCGATACCGGCACGGTCGAAGGCAAGCCGTAGATCACCTGCCCCAGGCTGTCGCCCACCAGCAACAGGTCGCAATGCGGGTCGAGCAATTGCGCCATCCGCATGGTGTAGGCGGTCAGCATGACGATCGGCTGCTCGGTCCGGCCGTCGACCTTGCGGCCCTTCAACGCAGGCACCGTCATGCGCTTGCCTGGGACCGGAGTCGGTGTCGCCCGGCTGGTCGCCGTGTCGAGGGTGAAGGTACTCACCGCAGCCAACCC
>CADCWB010000100.1 GCA_902806295.1 uncultured Sphingomonas sp.
CCGCAAGGTTCACCGCGACCATGTCCTCCACGTCCGTGCCCGCAAGGGTATCGAGCGGACCGCCCACGAGCACGCCCGCATTGTTGACGAGGATGTCGAGCGGCCCGAGATTCGCGTGGACGCGGTCAAGGAGCGCGGCGCGCTCGTCGGGCTGCCGGAGATCGGCCGGCAGCGCCACGGCCCGCCCACCCGCCGCGTTCAGCTCCCGCGCGGCGTCCGCGAGCGGCTCCGGGCGCTGGCCGGCGAGGGCAACTTGGATGCCGCGCCGCGCCAGGGCCAGGGCGACCCCGCGCCCGATCCCTGTACCGCCGCCGGTGACCAGAGCGACGCGTGGCGCCCGGACCTCCACAGTCAATACGTCAGCGCAACGGCGCCGAGGGTCAGCCCCGCGCCGCTGCCGACCAGCAGCACGCGATCCCCGCGGCGAATCCGTCCACGCCCGACGGCCTCGGCAAGGCCCAGCGGGATCGAGGCGGAGATACAATTGCCGCGCTCCGGTAAGTTCACCACCATCTGGTTGTCGCGGAACCCGAGGCGCCTGGTGAGCAGCTCCACGGCGTGCCGGCTGGCCTGGTGCGGGACGACGGCGTCGACCTCGCCACGCTCCCAGTGGAGCTCCGCAAAGAAGTCATCAAGGAACGGGCCAATTAATCGCCCGGCCTGTTTGAAGATCTCCGGGCCGCGCATATGGAACAGGTTCATGCCGTGGGTGGTGGCCGGGTCGTTGGGGTGGTGCAGCGTGCCACCACCCTGCACCTGCGCCAGGTCAGCGCCGCTGCTCCAGGTGCCGAACCGGGCATGCCAGAAGGTGCCGGGCTCGGCAGTACTGGCGCGCGTCACCACCGCGGCCGCGGCGGCATCGCCGAAGAGGACCGCGCTTTCGCGCTCTTCGGGATCGAGCGAGCGTGAGCCGATCTCGCTGCTGAAGATCAACATCGTCCGGTAGACGCCCGCCGAGACGAGGTGCGCCGCGGTCTGAAGCGCGAACAGGAAGCTCAGGCAGGTCGCGTTGACGTCGAAGCAGGCACTATTCCCCTCCGGTGCTCCGAGTGTCCGCTGTACGAGGGCCGCGGTGCAGGGAATGGCCTGCTCAGGACCGGCCGACGCGCCGACGATTGCGTCAAGTGCTCCGGCGGGTATCCCCGCCGCGTCCAGCGCCATGCGTGCGGCGGCCGTCGCCATCCCGACCGTCGTCTCGTTGTCGACATAGCGGCGCTCCTGCACGCCCGACACGCGTGCAATCCAACCGGGCGCGATGCCGATGCGCTGCTCGAGCTCACCATTCGTCACGCGCCGAGCGGGCAGATACCAGCCCAGCCCGGCAATACGAACCGGCAGTTCGGCTACTTTCCTGTGGCTCATACGCTGTCGTCCTGTTGCTCAGACTATTCTCTGCATGCGGTCAAAGACGCCTTCACGTTCAGCCCATTCCAAGAGCGGTTCATGGCGGACAGGTAGCGAAGGAGAACAGATTTGAGCGTGAGCGAGTGCATGCTCGGGGTCTGGCTGCCGCGCCGGCCGGACGAGCCGATCCGCGCGCAGCCGCCGGACATCACCCCCGCCTGAGGCACGGCGGGAGCTGTGCTCAGGCCGTGCCGCGGGTGCTGTCGCCGTACTCGCGGCCGAGCCGGCCAGCCTCGTCCTGGGCATGTCGTGTAGCATCTGCACGGGCTTCGTGCTGGTCGCGGATCGTCTTGGCGAGCACAAGCGCCGACTCGATCACCCAGGCTAAGCCCATACCCAGCATCAGCCGCTCCTTCCACTCGGGGGATACGAAGAACACACCGTAAGCCAGGGCGCAGACCATCGCAAACGCCATGCCGTAGGTCATCGTGATCCATGCCTCGGTGTCCGTCCGGCGATCACGGTTATCACGGATGGTCTTCGCCAGCGAAAAACAGATGTACACGGTGGCGAGCAAGATGATGGTGAGCAGCAGCTTTAGCTGCGTGGTCAGGTCGAGCCACCAGATCGCCGTCAACTCGGCGGTGCACGCCAGCCCGAAAAAGCCCCATGCCTGGCCAATCCACGCCTGCGTATCCGGTCGAAGCACATATCGCTGATTCATGGCTGCCTCCTTTTGTTTGCTGTTCTGTCGCTCGGCGAAACTGGCGCCGCTCCGTCCACACCTGAGGTCACACGACCGGCAATGCCCCGAGCATGACGCACGCGCGTTCGGTCATAGCTGCGCGGACCGCCGGCGTGTCGTCCATCACCAGCGCGATGCCGACAAGCTGTGAGAAGTAGCCCCAGAAGCGCCACGCCGCGTCATCCGGCGTGCAGCCTGTGGTGGCGACGATCAGCGGCACCAGGTCGTCGCACAGCCGCTCCACGAAGGCCCGCTGGGTTTCCGCCAGCTGCGGAAACCGCTCGGCCTGTGCCATGACATACTGCGTCAGCCGCAGATAGGGTTCCTGCGCCATGAACAGATCGACGTGCCGTGCCACCAACGCCGGGAGTGCTTCACCCGGCTCCGGCCGCAGCACATCCCCGAATTGCTCCAATGGCTCGAGCACCGCCGCCCTAAACAGCGCATCCTTGGACGCGAAATAGTTCAGGATCGTCGAGTGCCGCACGTCGATCCGCGCGGCGATGTCTGCCAGCAGCGTTGCTTCCAATCCGTGCAGTGCGAAGGCCTCGATCGCTGCCTGAAGGATCGCCGCCCGCCGCGCGTCCCGCTCCGCCTGATTGACCGTCCGCGCCATCCGTTCCGCGCTCCCGCCAATAATTAATTTACTTACCTGTCAGTTTATCAATGGTGCGGGGAGTTGTCAAGCCCCAGTTGTGGGGCAGAGCCGAGCTCAACACACCGAGTTGGGAGCAGGTAATGGCAGGAATATCAGTCCTTACGCCTCATCTTTGGCTCACCGGTCCGCCCATTCTAAGAGCGGCGAGGGCACGGGCGACACCCTGCTCCGAGGCGAGGCACAGCGCGGCGGATGCCGCACCTTTGAGGATTGCCGGATCCTCCGTCGCTCTGCGTAGGGCTGCAGCGAGTCGCTCCGCGGTCAGCGCGGGGCGTGGAATGGGCCGTGGCCCGGCGTTTAACGCCGCTACCCGCGCGCCCCAGAAGCGCTGGTCGCCGAGGAACGGCACCGTCACGGTGGGTCGACCCGCGCGGAGACCGGCTGCGGTCGTCCCCGCACCGCCGTGGTGAACGACGGCTCCAACCCGTTCGAACAGCCAGCCGTGAGGGACGGCGTCGACCGCGAGAACGTCGGGTGGCAGCGCAATGTTGGCGAGGTCACCCCAGCCCCGGTAGATAATGCCGCGGTGCCCGGTCATGTGCAATGCACGGACGAGCAGCGCGGTCACGCCATTCGGGTCACGCCCGGCGAGGATACTACCGAAGCCGATGTAGACGGGCGCCGGTCCGGCGGCGAGGAATGCCAGGAGCTCCGGCGGCGGCTGCCATCCGGGGGGGTCGGGCAGCCACCAGTAGCCGGTCACCACGGCATCGCGGCCCCAGTCCGGCGGCGACGGCGCCACATGCGGACTGTAGGCGTACAGCGCGCGCCGGTCGCGCCCGTGGA
>CADCWB010000101.1 GCA_902806295.1 uncultured Sphingomonas sp.
CCCGCAACGCCCGCAATGGGTGGAAAGCGGACATTCGATCACTGACGCGCGGTAGAGCTTCGTTCCTGATGAAGTCTGGGGGTTTGATGCGAAAGTGGAGAGCATCGCAGCTCGGTTGTTGAGACGTTCAGCATGTCTTCGCTCACCACCGCATGGAAGATGCGCGAGGGCGTGTCCTCGTCATCGTCGTCGATAACGAAATAGACCTTCCGCCGGTCGTTGGTGTCGAGGGTGAGACCTTCAATCTTGCCGTTGAATGGCTTGCCCCCCTCGTCGGACAAATGGGTCCAGCGAGCATCGCCGTTCGCATCGATGATGCCGAGAACGGACCCCTTGATACTGCCGCTCTCCGGGTCTTCGGCGGAGGCGGAGAATAGCACGCGTCCATTCGCCAGATGCTCGGCGTCCGAGAAGGTGAGCCGCACGCTGCCAAGGGTTCCAAGATCGTAGGTCCGAAGGTTGCTGAACGAAGGCGGCGATTGCCTCTCCGGCGCGGTCAGATGCTCGCATAGTGCAGCCCAGGAGAAGTCGGCTGTGGCATCGATCGGCTCCAGCCCGTCGCAAGGTTCGGCATTGCCGCGCTGGAAGAGGCGGATGCTATCGTCATCGAGGGCAAGCGCGCCCTCGATGTTTAGCCCTGCGCCGCTGAACGCCTTATCCTCGCGCATGGCGGCGTAGAAGGCAGGCGCCTCTACAAACTCCGCCCCGAGATGGCCAATCTTGTCCTCCCGCACTCGAAGCAGCCACTCACGTTCCGTCCGTGAGCCAGACGAGAAGCCGACCAGCTCGAGGTTGTCGCCGGAGCCGACAGTTACGCATGCCTCAAGATCATATTTGTCGTCCTGATTGCCGCGCTTCTCGCTAAACACGCGGTCGCCATTGGGGCTCGGCGGCAACGGCACGGCGGTGACCTGCTGGTCTGCGTCGATTAGCGCTAGCCAGTTAGCATCGTCCTGGATGACCGCGAGACGTTCGCGGAAGGCGCTAAGCCCGGAGGCGGCACGCACATGTGGTGGCGGACGGCCCATCGCGGTAGGTCATCTCGCGCCGAGCAATGAACCGGACATCCCAGCAGGGCTCCTCGATGGCGCGGAAGTGGGCGGTCATACCCGGTGCAACTGGGTTGGCGACGCCTGTGTTCCCGTGGTGGGGAATGGATGTCCGCCACGGGTCGCTGGCGAACATAGGCACTGCTGCCCAAACGCAACACGCCGGCTCCATCTCTGAGCAGCTTTGCCTACCTGACTAGTCGAATAATCGTTTGAAGTTAGACTAGCAGCATGAGTCTTCGCTGCTTCTTCGGTGCCCATCGGCCGCTGCTCGCGTCCATCATTCGGCGCGAGCGCGGCTTTAGCGCGCTGTGTGACAACTGCGCTCTTCCGCTGGAGCGCACGGATGAGGGACGCAGGACACCAGCCGTGCCGCTCACAACACGCGGCACTAACCCGGCATAGAACACCGCTCCTAGCTCAACTGGATAGAGCGTCGGGCTTCGAACCCGAAGGTTGGGGGTTCGAGCCCCTCGGAGCGGGCCACCGGAGTGGCCACATCAGAGCCCAACGGGCATGCGGGGGCGCCTCTCTAAGAGAAAAGTTGTCACCTGACTGCCTCCACCGCCATCAGCCTAGGTCAAGGCGAATGCCTTGGCGCTCGGGCTCAAAGACTCGCAGCTGAAGGGGCGGGCCTTGAGGTCGCCCTCGTGGCGGATCAGTTGATCAGGCGCTTCTCTCGCACCGTGCCGGTGCCGCTCGCGGCAATGTCAACGCCGGCGTCTGCGGCAGGAGCCTGCTGAAGATTGCGCCGCTGAGTCAGCACTGGCAGCATGCACTGGCTGGCAATGGTCAGATCAGCATCGGCGGGCCGTTAAGCGGGCCGGAACTGCAGCGCCAGGCCGTTCATGCAATAGCGCAGGCCGGTCGGCTTCGGCCCGTCCTCGAACACGTGGCCGAGGTGACCGCCGCAGCGCGAGCACAGGGCCTCCGTGCGTTCCATCATCATGGTCCGGTCGGTGCGCGTGACCACGGCTCCGGGAAGCGCGCGGTAGAAACTGGGCCAGCCGGTGCCGCTCTCGAACTTGGTTGAAGCATTGAACAATGGCCGGGCGCAACCGGCGCAGCCGAACAGACCGCGGCGGTGCTCCTTGTTAAGCGGGCTCGATCCGGCGCGCTCGGTAGCGCCTTGGCGCAGCACCGCAAAGCGCTTCGGCCCGAGCATCTGGCGCCATTGGGCAGCGCTTCGCATGACCGGAAAGCGGCCCTGCGGGGCCGCGGCCTTGCCAAGCCCTGGCGTGAGCAAGGCGGCCACGGCGAGGGCGGCGGAGCCGAGCAGTGCGCGGCGATCAATCAAATGGTTCACGTCTGCCCTCCCCTTCGAGCCCCCAAGCTACGCGGAGCATCATGAATCGGATGCAAACTGCTATGCGCGCTCCAGCTTGCCCGAAGCAATCACCGGGCCGGTCGGAAGGCCGGTCGGGGAGCCGCCGACCGGCTCCACGGAAACAGCGAGCGTGGCGCCTTCCTGCAACTGCCGTGACAACTGCCGATCGACCCGCATCTGCATCTTCGCGGCGGTCGCCAAGGTACCCAGCGAGCGCGGCGTGCCGTCCGCCGGAATCACCCACAGCTCATGCGAATGCGCTGGATCGCCCGGGAGCGGCGTTGCCGCGCTTAAGCGAAGGCTGTTCTGGGCAGGCTGCCAGCTCGCCACCAGCAGGCCGCCCGTCCGCTCGTCGCCAAGCATGGCGACCATCGAGGGCGGCGCCTGAGCGGCGAATGGCGGCGCAACTTCCGGCGCCCGTGTCAGCACCACCACAGCCAAGGAGGCGGCAAGGGCCGATGCTCCCACGGCGATGCCGCGCCACAGGCTGAGTTTACGACGGATCGATTGAACATTGTCGTTTGCCGCAGCGGGCGCACCGAGGCGACGCTCGATGGACGGCCAGACTTGCGGGCCTGGCTCCACTGGCTCGACTTCCTCGAGCAGCGGAGCGAAGCGGCCCAGCCACTCACCGACGCTGGAACGGAACTGGGTGTCAGCCGCGTAGAGCGAGCGGGCGCGCACCAGATCCTCGCCCTGGAGGACGCCCAGCGCCAGTTCGGCGGCGAGCTGTTCGCGCTCGTCGGTCGAGATGGGCGGCAGGGTCATTGTTCCAGACACCCCTTGAGCCGCAGCAGGCCGCGCCGGATCCAGCTTTTCATGGTGCCGAGCGGGACGCCTTGACGTTCGGCAAGCTGCGGATAGGAGGCCCCGTCGAGGAAAGCTGCGCGAATGCACAGCTGCTGGCGCTCTTCGAGTTCGTCGAGACAGTTCGCAAGGCGGCGGCTATCCTGGTCGCGTTCGATCAGTTCAATCGCCGAGGCGCTGTCGTCGGCAACATCCTGCGCGGCGTCTAGCGTCTCGGTGCCCGTACGCCGCAGCCGCAGCCGGTCGATGGCCTTGTTGCGCGCGATCACGGCCAGCCAGGTGACAGGACTGGCTTTGTGCTCGTCGAAGCTCCCGGCCTTGCCCCATACGGTCATGTAGACCTCCTGGAGGACGTCTTCAGCCTCCGCCTGGTTGTCGAGCAGGCGCGAGCAGATCCCGTACAGCTTGGATGACGTGCGGCTATAAAGGACGGACAGTGCGGTACGATCGCCGTTTGCGACTGCACGCAGGACGGGCACGAGTTCGCGCCCTTGCGGCGCTGAGCGCGACGGCCTGTCTGCACTGTCCATGTTCCTATCCATGGCGGAACGGTTGTTTCAAATAAAGAGCGAACGGCGGAAGCGCGTGGGCAAGGAGGCAGGAGACTCCCCATCGCACAGCGCTTCCGCCGGGGCATGCGGCCGGGACCTGGCCGATGCCCTTAGCCCGGCAGGACCACGCTATCGACGACGTGGATCACGCCGTTCGATTGCATGACGTTGGCCTGCGTGACGTGGCTCATGCCGCCCTTGGCGTCGGTCAGCATCACCCGGTCGCCCATCATTCGCGCCGTCAGGGTTCCGCCCTGAACCGTCGTCAGCTGCGCCTGACCGCCATCGGCGCTGATCAGGCGCATCAGCTCGGCGGCATCGATCCGCCCGGGAACGACATGGTAGGTGAGGACCGACTGCAACATGGCGCGATTGGCGGGGAGCAGAAGCGTATCCACCGTCCCGGCCGGGAGCTTCGCGAATGCTGCGTTGGTTGGGGCAAACACCGTGAATGGCCCTGCGCCGGACAGCGTGTCGACCAGGCCGGCCGCCTTCACGGCGGCGACCAGCGTCGTATGCTCAGGCGAGTTGACGGCATTGGCCACGATCGTCTTAGAAGGGTACATCGCCGCGCCACCGACGTAGGACAGGGTCTCGCCGCCTCCTGCGCTCATCGGCTCCATAGTCGCGCAGCCGCTTAGGGCCAGTGCCGCCGCTGCCATGCACGTTACTGTTCTGTTAAACATCCGATTCTCCGTTTGCGTGTCCTTGCTGACCGGAATTACGGCGTGCCGGCGCGGGCGGATGCAACTGGAGCGCCAACCCGACCGCAAAAAAGATTTTCTGCTTTCCGCTGCATCTGGGTGGCGGGGACGGCGTAACTCGACGTGGGGTAGACGCTAAGGTGGAGACGAACTCATGCTGGGACGCGGACAAAACAGGGCTGCACAAGGCGGCGCCAGAGGCGATGCAAATCAGCAAGGCGTCACCCTGTTCAAGATAACGGGTGATCGCGGCTTCCTCGCC
>CADCWB010000102.1 GCA_902806295.1 uncultured Sphingomonas sp.
ACCTTCACCGGGCCGACTGCGGCTCTCGGCTTGCCCTTCCGGCAGGCTGCCGAGCTTTTCCCGAACGCGATCGGCGGCAGGCCGGTCAAGTGGATCATCCTCGACGACGGCGGCGATCCCGGGAACGCTGTCAAGAACGCCCGCCGTTTCGTCGACGAGGAGCGGGTCGACGCGATCCTGGGCTCAACCTCGCCCCCAACCGCGGCGGCCATCATCGATATCGCGACCGAAGCTCGGACACCGCAGATCTCCCTCGCCCCGATCATGATCCCTGAGGCGAAGAAGGCTTGGATTTTCAGCATTCCGCAGCCCGTTCCCGTGATGGTCTCCGCCGTCGTTGACGACATGGCCAGCAAGGGTTTCAAGAACGTTGGCTACATCGGCTTCACGGACGGGTGGGGAGACCAGAACTACGCCGCTCTCACCGAACTAGGTGGTGCAAAGGGCATCAAGGTGGTGGGGAACGAGCGTTACAACCGGGTTGACAGCTCGGTCACGGCTCAGGCGCTCAAGATTTTCTCTCAGAAACCCGACGCGGTGTTCATAGGCGCGAGCTCGACCCCGGCGGTGCTTCCGCACCGCGCGCTGGCGGACCTCGGTTACTCAGGGCAGGTCTACCACTCGCACGGCAGCGTCTCGAAGCCAGTACTGGACGCCGGCGGGAAGGCGCTTGATGGCAGCATCGCGCCGACGGGTCCCGTCATTGTCGCCGACGAATTGCCCGACAACCACCCCACGAAGAAGACGGCGCTGGAGTTCATCGCTCTTTACGAAGGAAAGTTTGGCCGGGGGACACGCAACCCGTTCGCCGGCTACAGCTGGGACAGCATGCTCGTTCTCAGCGCTGCCATCCCGCATGCGTTGAAGGACGGCGAACCAGGAACCCTAGAGTTCCGGGACGCCCTGCGTCGTTCCCTCGAAGTGGGTCGCGAGATGCCTGGCACGCACGCCGTGTATCGCCACACGGCCCAGGACCACTATGGGGTGGACGCCCGTGCTCGGGTGCTGGTGTCCGTGAAGAACGGCAGCTTCCGCGTCATTCCCGTCCCGTAAAGGCAGGAAAACGCGCGGACGATATGAACGTCACGATCGCGCTCCTGCTTGCGCAGGATGGCCTGAGCAACGGCGTGATCTACGCGTTGCTCGCCATCTCGATCCTGCTCGTTTTCCTGATCACGCGCGTCCTCCTGGTTCCGCAGGGCGAGTTCGTGGTCCTCGCCGCGCTGACGATGGTGCAGTTACAGAAAGGCGCGGGCCCGAGCGTGATCTGGCTCCTCCTCGCGCTCGCGGTCACCGCGGCCTCGATGTCGAGTCTACGCGCTTGGCGGACAGGGGAGTGGCGCCGCCTGCCAGCGGTTCTCGCCTTCACGCTTGGCGCTGTCCTGTTCGGGGCGGCGGCCTCCGCGACACCACTGCTGACGACCGCCGGCGCCGCGCCACATTTTGCGCTCACCACCATGGCGACCCTGGTGCTCGTGGCCCCGCTCGGGCCACTGCTCTACTGGTCGGCGTTCGAAGGGATCGCGCGGGCCTCGATCCTGACCCTGCTCTTCGCGGCAGTGGCCGTCCACTACGTGCTCCAGGGGTCGATGCTGCCGCTCTTCGGACCGGAAGGTTTCCAGGCGGAGGCGCTCATCAGCGGACGGGTTGATGTCGGATTCACGCGCGTTTCCCTGCAGCTCCTTCTCCTCTGCGCCATCTTCGTCGCAACCGTCGGCGCCCTTTGGATGTTCATCGGCCGCACTATCGCGGGCAAGATCCTGAGGGCAACCGCGGTGAACGCGCGCGGGGCGCGCATCGTCGGCATCCGGCCGGAGACGTCCGGCGCCATCGCGTTCGGGCTGGCGTCGCTGATTGGCGCCGTCTCGGGCGTACTCATCGCACCCCTCACAACTCTTTACTACGACTCGGGTTTCCTCCTGGCGCTCAAAGGGTTTGTCGGCGCGGTGACCGGGGGTCTTGCGAGCTTTCCGCTGGCAGCCGCGGGCTCTCTCCTCATCGGCGTGCTCGAGGCGATGTTCTCGTTCCAGTTCTCCGCCCTCAAAGACAGCCTCGTCTTCGCCGCGCTGCTGCCGATCCTGCTCATTCTCTCGACCCGGCAGCTCTCAGACCGTGACACGGAGGCGGAGGAATGAGCCCGCAGCCGCTTGTCATCGCAGGCACTGCGCTGCCCCTGATCGCAGCGCTCGCCGCCCTCGCGATCCCCGACTACTGGGTGACGCTTCTCACCTACGCGGGCATGAGTGCGGTCCTCTGCATCGGGCTTGTCATGATGACGGGCTACGGGGGGATCACCTCCTTCGGACAGGCGGCCTTCGCCGGCATCGCCGCCTACGCGACGGCGATCTTGACTACTGGTCTCGCCCTCTCCCCTTGGCTCGGGCTGTTGACCGGGCTTGCGCTCGCCGTCGCGTCCGC
This sequence comes from uncultured Sphingomonas sp., assembly GCA_902806295.1. GTDB lineage: Bacteria > Pseudomonadota > Alphaproteobacteria > Sphingomonadales > Sphingomonadaceae > Sphingomicrobium. Next base: position 2,419 of record CADCWB010000102.1, read on the forward strand.
ATTCGTGATCGGCTGGATCACTGTCCGCCTTTCCGGCCATTATCTGGTGCTTGGGACGTTCGCGTGGGGCATCAGCCTCTTCTACGCCTTCGCCAACGTGGAGGGCCTCGGCGGGTACAACGGGATCGGCGGCGTCCCGGGGCTGTTCGGCGGCAGCCGGCTCCTCTTCAATGCCCTCGTTTGGGCCTTCGTGGCGGTTGCGCTGCTCGGAGCTGTGCGCGTGCTCGACAGCCGTATCGGCCGGGCTATCCGGGCGGCCCCCTCGAAAGCCATGGCCGAAAGCTTCGGCGTGGATACGGCCACCGCGAAGCTCACGGTTTTCGTCCTCGCCGCCGCGCTCGCGGGAGCCGCGGGTTGGCTGCAGGCGCACTACCTGCGCATAGTCAATCCGGGTCCATTCCACCTGAACGCCAGCGTGGAATACCTTTTCATGACGATCATTGGCGGCGTGGGCAGCCTCCTCGGCGCCATCGTCGGCGCGACGGCCGTGACCGTCGCCAAGAGCTGGCTCCAGACCTCCGTGCCCGCTCTGCTCGGGTCGGGCTTCAACCTGGAAGGGGTCGTCTTCGGCCTACTGGTCCTCGGGCTTCTCCAGGCCGCGCCGCGTGGCATGACCGCCCTCCTCCCGGCCAGCTTCGCATTGCGTCCCCGTGGGAGTCGCCGCTCCGAAACGCGTTTGCCCCCGAGAGCTAAGCCCGCAGCTACGCAGTCGGTGCTGGCGCTCCGGTCGGTCTCGAAGCACTTCAGCGGTGCGCAGGCCCTGGATCGCGTCTCTCTCGACCTGAACGCCGGCGAAATCCTTGCGCTGGTTGGTCCCAATGGTGCGGGCAAGAGCACGCTCTTCAATGCGATCACCGGACTCTCGCCCGCGAGCAACGGGACCGTCGCCCTCTTGGGAGAGGACGTGACCCGCCTCCCCGCCCGGGCTATCGCGCGTCGGGGTCTCGCGCGGACGTTCCAGCACGCGCATCTGCGCCCGGAGATGACCGTGATCGAAAACGTCTCTCTGGGCGCGCATACGAGGACAGCACAGGGCGTGGCAGCGGCCCTGCTCGGCCGCGACCGCCCTGAGGAGTCCCGGATCTTCGGGGAAGCCCGTGGCTGCCTTGCCGAGCTCGGGGTCGCGGAGTTCGCAAACGCCCGCACCGGAACGCTGTCGCTGGGCAGCCAGCGCCTGGTCGAGGTTGCCCGCGCCGTTGCCTGTGATCCCATCGCCCTGCTTCTCGACGAGCCCGCCGCGGGGCTCAGAGCCGAAGAGAAGCAGCACCTTGCGAACGCCATCGTCGCCATGCGCGATCGTGGCATAGCGATTCTGGTCGTCGAACACGACCTCGATTTCGTGGCCAATGTGGCAGATCGGGTCGTGGTCCTCGACTTCGGGACCGTGATCGCGCAAGGCACACCTGACGAGATCGTGCGCGATCCGCGGGTCATCGCAGCGTATCTCGGGCAAGCGGAGGTCTCAGGCGATGTCGCCCGTGCTCTTCACCACTGAGTTCGAGGTCCGCTACGGCGCGAACTTCGCGGTCCGGGGTGTAACACTCACCGTCGCCCGAGGCGAAATCACCACAATCATCGGAGCGAATGGCGCCGGGAAAACCAGTTTGCTGGCGGGCCTTGCGGGCTTCGAACGGCGGCGGGGCCTTATCCAGTTCGACGGACGAGACATCAGCCGCGCGAGCCCGGAAGACAACGCGCGGGCGGGCCTGATCTTGGTTCCCGAGACACGCGATCTCTTCGCCTCGATGAGCGTGCGAGACAACCTGCTGCTCGGTGCTGCACTCGGTCGTCCGCGCTTGCGCGATGACACCGCGCAGCAGCTCGAATGCGTTCTGACCCGCTTTCCACCGCTGGCTGCAAGACAGCAGCAGCATGCGGGAACCCTCTCCGGAGGCGAGCGACAGATGCTTGCCCTCGGACGCGCGCTGATGGGCCGGCCGAAGCTGCTCATGCTGGACGAGCCTTCGCTCGGCCTCGCGCCGAACCTCGTGCAGCAGATGTTCAAATGGATCGCCGCCCTCAAGGCGGAGGGCACCTCTATCCTCCTGGTCGAACAGAATGCCCGAATGGCGCTTACCGTCGCCGAACATGCCTACGTGATGGAGCACGGGCAGCTTTCGACCCGAGAAAGAGCAGGCAGGCTTGCGGCTCAAGGGGACATCGCAGCCCGGTACCTCGGCCGCCGCACTCGGCGAGCCGCAACCGTGGAGCTGAAATGACCGAGCTGTCGCCGAAGGTTACGCAAGCTACAACAAGGGCCGGTGTCGAAGGGCTCGGCAAGCAATTCGGGGAGACGGCCGAGGAGGTAGCGCTGTTCGAGTTCCAGCACGCTGCCCTGTGCTACATAGAGGCCTTCCAGCGGCACGTTGCCCGGCAGCTCATCGCGATCACCGGGGACACGAGCCTTTCGGCTCAGGACTGCATCATCCTGCACGCAATCCGGCTTGGGCAGCGGCCCAAGAGCATCACGGACGTGCAGCATTTCCTAAACCGCCGCGACGTGGCGAACGTGCAGTACAGCGTGAAGAAGCTGATCAAAGCGGGCCTGGTGGAGAGAGCACCGCGGGACGCGGGGCGAGGGACTTCGTACCGCCTGACCGCCGAGGGTCAGCGCGTTTCGGAGATCTACGTTGGCAATCGCAAGCGGCTTGTGAGGGACGTGCTGCACGGCCGCAACGGCTTCCAGGAGGAAGCAGAAGTAGCGACGCGCCTGCTCATGTCGCTGACCGGCATATTTGACCACCTCTCTCGGGCGGATCGCGCATGAGCAGGCAGTCAGAGGTCCAAAGCACGGCCGTGGTCTATCTCGAGTACGACCAAAACGCGCTTGATCGCGCGTACGATCAGCGCGCCTGGGTGTCCGATGCGGCTGCGCGGATCGAAGGGTTCGCGACTCGCAGCGCAGCTGTTCGCGCTGCCCACCGCTACCACGCCGATCTCGCCTATGGCAACGGTCCCGACGAACGGCTGGACTGGTTTCCCACAGACGCACGGCGAGCGCCGATCCATATCCACCTGCACGGAGGGGCTTGGCGCGCCTTGACAAAGGACGATGTGTCCTTCGCCGCCCCGGCCTTCACGGCCGCGAACGTGCATTACGTCGTACCCAGCTTCACCAACCTTCCGGACGTGCGCCTGCCCGACATGGTGGCGCAAACAGCTGCCGCAGTGGCCTTCGTTTTTCGCAATGCGGGAAGGTTCAGCGGGGATCCGAACCGCGTCTTCATCTCGGGGCACTCGTCTGGTGCACATCTCTGCGCTGTCCTGATCACGCGCGATTGGGTGGCAGACGGACTGCCGGCGGATGTCCTTAAAGGGGCGCTTTGCATTGCCGGCAGCTACGACCTCGAGCCCGTCCTGCTGAGTGCGCGGCGGAACTACATCAGCCTTGACAGGGCGGAGCTCGTGCAACTCAGCCCCATTCGCCACGTGGCTGCTGCCAAATGCCCGGTTGCCGTAGCTTATGGCGGGCGGGAAAGTCCCGAGTTCATCCGGCAAGCGAAGGCGTTTGCCGCCGCGCTCCGCGACGCCGGCCGCAACGTCGATCTGATCCACCTTGAACTGGCCGACCACTTCCGGATGGCCGACCTGTTGGGTGAGGCGGGCAGCCCCATCCACAAGGCTGCTCTATCCCAGATCTCAACCCGACCCAACGTCTAAGACGACCCAAGGAGATACCCATGGCCCGGCTACGCCATTTTGCAGTTTGCGTCCGAGATCTCGAAGCTTCTGCGGACTTCTACGCAGGCGTCTTCGACTTGAATCGCGTAGGACGCGAGGACCTGCCCATCGGATCC
>CADCWB010000103.1 GCA_902806295.1 uncultured Sphingomonas sp.
CCCGGTACCAGTTGGCCGGCCGGCGTTCGTCCTTGATACGGTAGTCGACCGCGCGGACCTGCTCCACCGGCACGCCCAACTGCCAGGCGAAGCTCTCCACGAAACGGGCGCTCTTCATGTGGCCGCAGAACAGGCCCAGCGTGTGCGTGATGCGGCTCGCCAGCACCGGCTCGGCCTGTCGGGCGAGGTGCACCGCCTTGATGAAGCAGGGTATGCCGACGATCGCGTAGCGACCGGGACGGTCGCGGATCTCGCGGAACACGCCGGATAGCTCGACCGGGTGGTAGCGCGACTTTGCCCCCTCGAAGAGTTCATCGACGCTGCGGCTGAGGCGAAAGCGGAAGAAGCCGCCGTCGGCCGGATCGGCCGGGATCACATGAGCCACCGCATCTACCTTGCCAGTGCGCAGCAATTCGGCCGCAACCCAGCTGACTAGTCCGCCGGAGCTGCCATGCTCGCGAAAGCCGGGTTCCGCGGCGTGGCCGACGTAGCAGGCCTCCACTCGGCCAAGCCGCGCATCCACGACCGGAGCCGACGGATAGCGCTCGCTCGCGATCCTGTCCTCGTCGATGGCGACCGGCGAGAAGGGGCAGCGTTGGGCGAGGTCGGCGGATTGCTGGTCGAACCACTCGGCCGGGCCGGTCGGCTCCAATTGCCGATAGCCGTTCCAGCGCATGTCGGCGGCCGGGTCGGTGCTCGCGCAGCTGCCGCAACCGATGCACAGCCCGGACTTGACCATCGCCCGCGGCGAGACGGCAAGGTCAGGCAAGCGCGGCGTCGAGGTAGGCATTGGACCGGAGCCGAAGCGCGGCGATGTTCCGGCCGATGGTCGGGTCGAGCGGCGCTGCCAGCAGATCGCCGATCTGACCGGTTCGAGCAGGCTCCCACAACAGGTGGCGATCAGCGCCGACCGCCGCTGCCAAGTCGCGTAGCTTGTGGAAGCGATAGGGCATGGACACGGCCGCGAAGGGCTTGCCGGTCAGCAGCGCGAACACGCAGCCGTGGAAGAAATTGGTCGCCATGCCGCTCGCGCCAGCAACCGCCCGGGCGAACTCGATCGGACCGGCGCTGAGCCATTGCTCGTCTGCGGCCGGGTTGCGGTAGCCGACGCTGACCAGCTTAATGCGCCGTGCGTCGGCCGCCGCCCGAACCTCGCGCAGGTACCAGGCGGGAAAGCCGTGGCCGTAGAGCAGCAGGTAGGGTTCGGCACTCGCGGCAGCGTCGACCTTCGACACGTCAGGGAACTGCAGCACCGGATCGAGCACCAGCGCGGGGTCGAACTGCAGGGCCTGCTGCACATGGCGGCGACTGTTCTCGTCACGAACGGAAATGGCGTGAAAGCCGCGCAGGCGCTCGGCGTAAAGCGCGTGCAGGCCCTCGCCTGAGTCATGGCTGCCGAAGCTCGCGGCATAGGACACCACCCGTTCGGCATTCAGCCCTTCGCCGAAGAACAGCGGACGTCCGCCGTACCAAGGGTGCTTAAGGTTCCAGACCTCGTCGCTGCCGACCACAACCGTGTCGAACCGCTCCAATTCGTGCGGATTGTCCAGAGCGAAGGGCTTGCTCTCGGGCAGCAGCTTGAACGCCTCAAGGAAGCGGCGCGCCTTGGCGGCGTAGCGGGCGAAGTCCGTGCGTGGTGTGGGATGAGGCAGGGTCGGTTGGAAGGCGCAGCGCCACTCCCGCCAGGTGACCTCGCTCGATTGATGGTCGAGCAGCACGGCTTGGTGCCCACGCGCATTTAGCCCTTCCACCAGGGCACGCGCCTGCCAGTAGCTGCCGTAATTGATGCACCGATGAAATGTGAGCACACCGATGCGCATTGGACCCGCCATGGCTAACGAAATGCGCCGCAGCTATCAGGAGTTCCGGTCACGAAATGAACTCCTCAGCTCCCGTTCACCGCTTGGTGGAGTAGCAGCCGCTCCATGGCCCGTTCCACCTGTCTGCTGCACGCCGCCGCCCTGTTCATCATCGCCGCTCCTGCCTGGTCGCAGGAGGCAGCCGTGCCCGCTGGAGGTGCTCCGGACGCCGCTGTCGATCCGGAAGCTGGGGTCGATTCTGAGGCTGGGGTCGACGACGAGGATGTCGAGGAGATCACCGTTGTCGCCCGGCGCGATCCGACGGCCGTGATCGGCGACATCCCGCCGGAGAACACGCTTAGCGGCCGGGACATCCGGGCCTACGGAACGAGCACCGTGGCCGAGCTGCTCGACGCGCTCGCGCCGCAGCTGGGCAGCAGCCAGGGCCGGGGCGGCGGACAGCCTGTGGTGCTGCTGAATGGCCGCCGCATCTCGGGCTTTCGCGAGGTGCGCGACCTTCCACCGGAAGCCATCCTGCGGCTCGACATCCTGCCGGAAGAGGTCGCACTCAAATACGGCTACCGGGCCGACCAGCGGGTGGTGAACATCGTCCTCCGTCCCCGTTTTCGCTCCACCACCGCCCGGGCCGAGGGCCGCGTGCCGACCGCAGGCGGCAGCTTGCGCGGCGAATATGACGTGACGGCGCTGATGATCGGCGAGAACAGCCGCACGACGCTCAACACCCATGCCGAGGCCGCCTCCGCGCTGACCGAGAATGAGCGCGACATCCGCTTCGATGCGGCCACCGCCGACACCGCCGATCCGCGCCCCTTCCGGACGCTGCAGGGCTCCACTCGTCTCGGCCGGCTCGGAGCGACGCACAACCGGACGCTGTTCGGTGACGTCAGCTCCACCATTGATGCGCAGGTGGAGCGGTCCGTCGGCCGCTCGCTGCTCAACCCTTCGCTGCTGGTCGTTGGCGACCCGCTCGCGCGGGATACGGATACGCTCTCGGGCCATCTCGGCCTTGCCCTCAACGGCCAGAAGGAACGCTGGCGCTGGTCGCTGACGGGCGCCTACGACATCGCCCGTTCGATCACCGAGTCGAACCGCGAGGACGAGCTGCTGCTGAGCGGCTATTCCGATCGCGCCCGCACGCTGGCGTCGAGTGGTAACCTCGACCTGGTGTTGAACGGTCCGTTGTTGGACCTGCCTGCCGGGCGGGCCACGGCCACGGTTCGCCTGGGGGCCGACACTCGGGACTTGGAGAGCCGCGCGCGACGGGCGGGGGTCGTCGCCGAGACCGATCTCGGCCGTGATCGCGGCAGCGCCTCGCTTAACGTGGATCTTCCGATCGCCAAGCGCAACGGAACATTGGGAGCGATCGGCAACCTCACGCTCAACGCCAATGCCGAGGTCGAGCAGTTGAGCGACTTTGGCACGCTCACCACCCTGGGTGCCGGCTTCTTCTGGTCGCCAGTCGAGCGCTTGAACCTGATCGCCAGCTGGACCCGCGAAGAAGGCGCTCCGAGCCTAAATCAACTGGGCGACCCGGTGTTGTTGACGCCCGGCACCCGCGTGTTCGACTTCACCACCGGTGAAACCGCGCTGGTGGACGGGGTATCCGGCGGTAACCCCGGACTGGATGCCGACCGCCGGCGGGTCCTGAAGCTTGGCGCCACCTGGCGGCCGATCGAGGAAACCGACCTCAACCTGCGCGCCGACTATGTGCGGACTCGGACCGACAACCCGATCAGCGGCTTTCCCGGGATCACGGCGGCGATCGAAGCGGCGTTCCCGGACCGCTTCGAGCGCGATGCGGCCAACAACCTGCTGCGGGTCGACCTTCGCCCGGTCAATTTCGACCGCTCGGCCCGTGACGAGCTGCGCTGGGGCTTCAA
>CADCWB010000104.1 GCA_902806295.1 uncultured Sphingomonas sp.
AAAAACACTCGTCAACGTTGGCGACCTGCCGGGTTTTACGGAGGCAATCCTTGGCGCCCTCGAACGGCCCCGCAACCCTGACCAGCTAGTCCGCCGCGCTGAGCATTATGGCTTGGCGCGGATGTTGGACTCCTACGTGACCGTCCTACAGGAAGAACTCACGCGAGCCGCGTCCTAGTAAGTGGAGCCGGTGGACTAACCAGCGGCTCCGCTCCTGGCAGCTGAGAAGAGTCAGCCGACGATCTCTTCGGGCTTGAAGAAGAAGTCGATCTCGATCCTGGCGTTCTCGTCGCTGTCCGAACCGTGAACCGAGTTGGCTTCGATCGACTCCGCCAGCTCCTTGCGAATGGTGCCGGGCTCGGCGTTTTCGGGGTTGGTCGCGCCCATGATGTCTCGGTTGCGCTGAACGGCGTTCTCGCCTTCCAGCACCTGCACCACCACCGGGCCTGAGATCATGAAGCTGACCAGGTCGTTGAAGAACGGCCGCTCCCGGTGCACACCGTAAAAGCCCTCCGCCTGCTCATGGCTCATGTGGATGCGCTTGGACGCGACAACACGCAGGCCGGCCTCCTCCAGCATCTTGGTGACCGCGCCGGTCAGGTTGCGGCGGGTGGCATCGGGCTTGATGATCGAAAAGGTGCGCGTCGCGGCCATGACCGGGCGATCTCCTGTTGGTTGGGGTGTACGGATTGGCCGCGCCCGTAGCTGGGACCGCGGCCGAGCGCAACGTTCAGGCCAGCTGCGTCCAACGCCCGTCATCGCGCGCCCAGTAGCGACGCTCCACCCCTTCCCGTCCCGAAAGCAGCTTCCAGGCAAGCCGCGCGCTGGCGAGCGTAGCCTCGTCGAACAAGTAGAAGGCCCGATCAAACGCCAGCGCAGCCTCCCGCCACTCGCCGTCGGCGATCAGCATGTTGCGCGCCAGATTAGGTGCGTCGGGATTCATGGAAAGAAGCACCGGCTGCCGGGCATCGTCGCTGCCACCGGCAACCCCATGCGGCAGGAAGCTGGTCGCGCCCTGGTCCCACAATTGCCGGTCCAGGCGCACGAGCGCCGTTTCTTCACCGGCCACCACCAGCAGCCGCTGCTCTTCTCCCAGCAACTTGCCCGCAATGGACGCGATCACGCCGTCAACAGGCGCTCCGCCAAGCTGATAAAAGTCGACTAGCATCGGCGCTGCGATATCAGGCCTCCGCCGTCGCCTCCACCAGCTGATCAAGCAGACGCACGCCGAAGCCGGTCGCACCCTTCTCGTGAGTTGTGCTCGGCTTGTCGCTCCACACTACGCCGGCGACGTCCAGATGGGCCCACTTCACCCCTTCATCGACAAAACGCTGCAGGAATTGGGCGGCGGTGATAGAGCCTCCTTCGCGCGGGCCGACGTTCTTGATGTCGGCGATCGGCGAGTCGATCAGCCGGTCGTAGGCTTCGCCCAGCGGCATGCGCCACAGCTTGTCCCCGGACGCCGCGCCAGCCGCCAGCAAATCGTTCGCCAGCCCGTCGTCGTTGGCGAAGACACCGCCATATTCATGACCCAGGCTGATCACCATCGCGCCGGTGAGAGTAGCGAGATCCACAATCAGCTTGGAGCCATATGTCCGCTGAGCGTAGGTCAGCGCGTCGCCCAAGACGAGCCGACCCTCGGCATCGGTGTTGATGACCTCGATCGTCTGGCCGCTCATGGAGGTGACCACGTCGCCGGGCCGTTGCGCCTTGCCGTCCGGCATATTCTCGACCAGCCCGCAGATGCCGATCACATTGGCCTTGGCCTTCCGTTTGGCGATCGCCAACATGGCGCCAGCTACCGCTCCCGCGCCGCCCATGTCCCACTTCATCGACTCCATGCCGGCGGCCGGCTTGATCGAGATGCCGCCGGTGTCGAACGTGACGCCCTTACCGATGAAGGTCAGCGGAGCCGCTCCGGCCGCGCCGCCGTTCCACTTCATGATCAGCAACTGGGGCTCGCGCGCCGAACCCAGCGACACACCAAGCAGCGCGCCCATTCCGAGCTGCTCCATTGCTGGACGGTCGAGCACCTCGATCTCCAGCCCCGAACCGACCATCGCCGAGCGGCAGCGCTCGACGAAGCTCTCGGGGTAGATGATGTTGGCCGGCTCCGTCACCAGCTCTCGGGTCAGGGCGACGCCGTCGAGCACTGCCTGATAACGCTCGGTCCAGCGCGCTTCCGCTTCGGGTGGCGCGCCGACGATCACCACCTCGGTTAAGGTAACCTTCTGCTTGTCCTTGAGCTTGGTGCGATACCGGTCGTACCGCCAACCCCGCAACGCCGACGCCAGCGCCACCTTGGCAGCACCATCGGGCGAGAAGCCGCTGCCAGAAAGGTCGATCACTGCCGTCGTTTCGCCGGACGTGATCAGCCGTCCGACGGCCGTGCCGCCCAGCTTCTCGGCATTCTCATCGCCCGGGCTGCCGGTCCCCACCAGCAGCAGCCGACGAGCACCCCCATTGTCGGCGGCGACATAAGCCTCGGCAACGCCGCCGGCCTCACCATCGAACCGCTGCAGCCGAGCCGCTCCCAGGACCGCCGCTTGTTCCCCGCCGAACGCCTCGTAAGCCGAGCGGTCGCTGCCGGCGATCGGGACGATCAGGGCGTGACTGCCCGACGGACGGTTGGCGACGAAGCGGATCTGCATGGGGGACCTCGACTGGTGGCACTGGTGGTTGAGGCGGGCTCTTAGGGTGTCAGAACGCGCATGCAAAGCATTGCCGCTCCCTGCCTGAGGTGCGATAGGCCGGGCTCTTTCCAAGTAAGCGAGCAGAGAACGGGGCGGGAACTTGGCTTTGCGTGTGACTGGCTGGACGGCGCTGCCGCTGATCCTCACGCTTGCCTCCCCGGCATGGGCGCAGCAGGACGCCCCCGCAGCGCCCCAGCCGGCACCGACGATCGTGCCGGACGAGAACGACGTAAGCTTCAGCGCGGACGTCGTAACCTACGACAACGGAAATGAAGTGATCACTGCCGCCGGCCGGGTGCGTTTGTCTCGGGCCGGCAACTATGTCGCGGCCGACCAAGTAGTCTGGAACCGCTCAAGCGGACAGATAGTGGCGACCGGCAACGTGGTGGTCACCACCCCAACCGGCGACAAGTTCGTCGGTGAACGTGCTGTCCTGACGGACGATATCCGTGATGCGACCGTGGAGAACCTCCTCGTAGTCCTGGAGAACGGCGGGAGGATCGCTGCCGACAGCGCGACCCGGCGAGGCGATGTCCCGACGCTGGACAATGCCGTCTATTCCGCCTGCGCCGTAACCACCGCCACCGGCTGTCCCAAGCGGCCCGGCTGGCGAGTAACCGCAGCCCGCGTAATCTACGACAGCGGGCGCAATCGGGTACGATTCGAGCGGGGCCGGCTGGAGATTCTCGGCATCCCCCTGCCGCTCCTGCCCATCTTCAGCGCGGGCACGGGGCGCGGGTCGGAGGGTGTCACGGGAGTGCTGTTTCCGGATATCCGGCTGTCCGGCCGCAACGGGTTCGAGATTTCGCTTCCTTACCATATCGCGCTGGCCCCCAACCGTGACCTCACGCTGACGCCGCACGTCTACACCGAGTCTCTGCCCGGGCTCGAGCTCAAGTACCGGGAACTGAACTCGTTGGGAGCGTTCCAGATTGGCGGCTTCGCGACTTATGGCGACACCAATGAGTCCGACAGCGGCACCGACAATGCCTTGCGCGCCTATGTCGAAGCGAACGGCAGGGCCCAGTTCAACCCGCTCTGGTCGCTGACCGGGCAAGTTCGCCGCGCCACCGACAAGACGGTGGCTCGGCGCTACGACATCACTCGCGACGACAAGCTCCGGTCGTTCCTTAACTTGGAGCGCATCGACCTAGACAGCTACATCAGCATCGCGGCCTGGGCCTTCCAGGGGCTGCGCGAGACCGACCGGCAGAAGCAGATCCCGATCGCGCTCCCGGCCATCGATGCCCGGTTCCGACTGACGCCTCCAGCGATCGGCGGTCGCATGGAGCTTCAGGCGAACAGCCTCGCCATCCTTCGCCGTGACGGCCAAGACACGAAGCGTGCCTTTGCCGGCGCCCGCTGGGATCGCCGCTTCCTGACGGGCCTGGGCCAGGAATTGCTGGTCACAGGCTACGCTCGCGGCGACCTTTATCACACCGACGAAACCGAGAAGACGTCCGCCCTCATCTACCGGGGTGAAGAAGGCTGGAATGCGCGCGGTATCTTTGCCGCCGCGGCCGAGGTGCGCTGGGCCTTGATCGGACCGCTGGCCGGCGGGGTGCAGCGGCTTACTCCGCGGGTGCAATTGGTGCTGACGCCGCCGGCCAAGAACTTCCGGCTACCGAACGAGGATTCGCGCGCGGTCGACCTTGAAGACAGCAACTTGTTCGCCCTCAACCGCTTCCCCGGTTACGACCGGTGGGAGGATGGCTCGCGCGTCACCTACGGGCTCGACTGGGCCTATGACCGTCCCAACGTCGCGATCAGCAGCACGGTTGGGCAAAGCTATCGGCTCAACCGGGACGAGCGCATCTTTCCCGATGGCACCGGCTTGACCGACCGCTGGTCGGATATCGTGGGCCGGACTCGCGTCCAGGTCGGCCGCTTCCTCGATCTGACCCATCGCTTTCGGCTGGATAAGGACGGTTTTGCCATTCGCCGCAGCGAGTTGGACCTTACCGTTGGCACGAACGACACCTACGCCCGAATTGGTTACCTTCGGCTCAATCGCAACATCGACCCAAGCGTCGAGGATCTTAGAGACAAGGAAGAGCTGCGCCTAGCCGGTCGCTGGCGCTTTCGGCCGAACTGGTCGATCTTCGGCTCAACAGTGCTCGACCTTACCGACAAGGAAGAGGACCCGTTGTCCATCGCCGACGGACTGGAGCCGGTGCGTCACCGCCTTAGTCTCGACTATGAGGACGACTGTCTCGCAATTGGCTTATCGTGGCGCCGGGACTATGAGCGCTTCGGTTCGCTGCGGGAGGGGAATACGTTCCAGTTCCGGCTGGCATTGAAGGGACTCGGCCGCTGAGGCGCCGTTCGTCGCTCATCGGCGGTTCAGCGGCAGCGCGGCAGAGCTTTGGTATTCTTCGAGGTAACAAGGGATTGGATCAAGGTGGCAGCTCGCATTAGCAAGTTTCTGGTAGCGGCAGCGGCGGTAACCGGCGCGACCGTGACGGCTGCGCAGTCCGCGCGGGCACCGGCTCCGGCCACCGTTCCCGCTCCCGCCAATGCTCAGGCCGCTGTCAACGCCGAGCCTGCAGCTCGCAACAGCACTGCCAGCTTGCGCCTGCCCAGCGAAGTGACGGTATTTGGTGGCGCGATCCCATCGGTGGTCAAGGCGAGCGCCATCGTGAACGGCGCCGTGATCACCCAGACGGACATCGACCAGCGACTTGCCTTGCTGGCGATTTCGCAGGGCGGCAAGATTCCCGACAACGAAGTCGAGCGGCTGCGGGTACAGGTGCTGCGCAATCTGATCGACGAGACGCTGCAGGTCCAGGCAGCCAAGGCCGCGGACATCAAGGTGACCGATGCCGACGTCGACCGCACCGTCACCCGCGTCGCCGGCAGTCTTAAGCAGACGCCTGAACAGATGGCCAACTACCTCAAGACCAACGGCAGCTCCATCCGCAGCATGCGGCGGCAGATCGAGGGCGAGATCTCCTGGCAGCGGCTCCAGCGTGCCAAGATCGAAAGCCGAGTTAGCGTTGGCGATGAAGAGGTCAAGGCGGTGATCGATCGCATGACCGCGGCCAAGGGCACCGAGGAGTTCAAGGTCGGCGAAATCTTCCTGACTGCATCACCGGCCAATCAAGCCGAGGTGCTCGGGAACGCGCAGAAGATCGTCGCTGCGCTGCAGCAGGGTGC
>CADCWB010000105.1 GCA_902806295.1 uncultured Sphingomonas sp.
AACCCGCGCCGCGGCTGAGCTTTTCTACCAATGACGGGAGGGGCCCGGCGAGCAACTCGCCGGACCCCTTTCCTTTTGCGCAAGCGAAGCGCTACCAACCCGCATCTCCCTCTCCTGCCGAGGAACATCGCATGCGCTCTCTTCCCCTGCTCGCGGCCAGCGCCGCCCTGCTCGCCCTTGCCCTGCCGACTGCCGCCCGGGCGGACGAGGGCATGTGGACCTTCGATGCCTTTCCCGCCGCGCGGATGAAGGCGGCCTATGGTTGGGCGCCTGACCAGGCCTGGCTCGACAAGGTCCGCGCGTCGGCCGTTCGGCTGACCGGCGGCTGCTCGGCCAGCTTCGTGTCCGACACCGGCCTGATCCTCACCAACCACCATTGCGTGGTCAGCTGCTTGCAGGATTTGTCGACCGCCCAGAACGACCTGGTTGCGAAGGGCTTCACCGCCGCCAACCGCCCGGCCGAGCGCCAGTGCCCCGGCCAGCAGGCCGAGGTGGTGAGCTCCATTACCGACGTCACTGGCGACGTGCAGGGTGCGATCGGCACCGCCACCGGCGAAGCGGCGGTGAAGGCGCGTGACGCGCGCATCGCGACCCTGGAAAAGGCCGGCTGCACCGACACCGCCACCACCCGCTGCCAGGTCGTGCGGCTGTACGGCGGCGGGCAGTACAAGCTCTACACTTATCGCAAATATTCGGACTTGCGGATCGCCTGGGCGCCCGAGTTCGCGGCGGCCTTTTTCGGCGGCGATCCCGACAACTTCAACTTCCCGCGCTATGCGATGGATGCCGCCTTCCTGCGCGCTTACGAGAACGGCAAGCCGGTGGCGACGCCCGCGCACCTCAAGTGGAACCCGCGGGCGCCGCAGAATGGCGAAGCGACGTTTGTGGTCGGCAATCCCGGCTCGACCCAGCGCCTGCTGACCAGTGAGCAGCTCGCCTTTGAGCGGGAAATGGCACTGCCCATCACCTTGGCCATCAACTCCGAGCTGCGTGGCCGGATGCTCACCGCGATGGAAGGCGATCCGGAGCGCCGGCGCGAGGGCGAGGACACGCTGTTCGGCATCGAGAACGGGCTCAAGGTCACCATTGGTCGGGTGTCCGCGTTGGCCGACCCTGCCTTCACTACCAAGCTTGCGGCGCAGGAGTCCGATCTGCGGCAGAAGAGTGCCGGCAATGCGGCGATTGGCAATCCGTGGTCCGACATTTCGGCGGCCGTGAAAGCGCGTCGCGAGTTCTACCTTGCACAGCGCTTCATCAATCCATCGAGCGACCTTTACGGCTACGCTCGGGCGCTGGTCCGCGCCGCTGCCGAGCGTGGCAAGCCGAACGGCGAGCGTCTGCCGGGCTACACCGACAGTGCACTTCCGCTGCTGGAGAAGACGCTGCTCGACGCCCGTCCGATCACCCCCTGGATCGAGGAATTGCGCCTGGGCTGGAGTCTCAGCAAGGCGCGCGAGTATCTCGGTGCCGACGATCCCCAGACCCGATTAATGCTTGGCCGCGAATCGCCGGAGGGCCTGGCCGATCGGCTGGTGAGCGGAACGCGGCTGGCCGACCCGGCCGTTCGGCGCCAGCTGTGGGAGGGCGGAGCCGCAGCTATCAAGGCCTCGACCGACCCGATGATCGTTTATGCGCGGAAGCTGGATGCGCGTGACCGGGAACTCACGCGCCAGTTCAACGAGCGCTACGACGCTCCGGTGACCGCGGCTCAGGCGCGGCTCGCGACGGCGCGGTTCGCGGCTTACGGCGACACGGTGTATCCCGACGCCACCTTTACCCTGCGCATCAGCTACGGGCAGGTGAAAGGCTGGACCGAGCGCGGCCAACAGGTGCCGACCCGCACCACGCTAGGCGGCGCGTTCGAGCGGGCGACCGGTGCCGACCCGTTCAAGCTGCCGGGGGCGTTCGTCGCCAACGAAGCGCGCATCAACAAGAAGACGACCTACGACTTTGTCACCACCAACGACATCATCGGCGGCAACTCCGGTTCGCCGGTGATCGACAAGGCGGGCTCGGTCATCGGCGCCGCGTTCGACGGCAACATCCATAGCCTCGGCGGGAATTACGGCTACGATCCGAACCTCAACCGTACGGTGGTGGTCTCGACGGCCGCCGTCGATGAAGCGCTGCGCACCATCTACCCAGCGCCCGCGCTGGTGGCGGAGCTCGGCGGCCGGCGCCGCTAAGTAGAGGAAGGCGGAAGCGCGGCCCGATACCGCGCTTCCGCTTCGGCCATATAGTCACGCGTGATCGGCAGCGCCCGCCGGTCGCGGATATACTGCACCTGATAATTGTTCATTGCGCCATATTCGAAGCCGACGATCGCGCCGGCGAGGTAGAATTCCCACATGCGGAAGAAGCGCTCGTCGTAAAGGGCGGCGATCTCCGCCCGATGCGCCTGACAGGTCGCCAGCCAGTGCCGCAGCGTATAGGCATAGTGCAGCCGCAAATTCTCGACGTCGGCGGCGATCAGTCGCATCTTCTCGCTCGAGGCCTGCATCTGGCCAAGGCTCGGCACATGGAAGCC
The DNA here is from genome assembly GCA_902806295.1 of uncultured Sphingomonas sp. Taxonomy (GTDB): domain Bacteria; phylum Pseudomonadota; class Alphaproteobacteria; order Sphingomonadales; family Sphingomonadaceae; genus Sphingomicrobium. Next base: position 2,528 of record CADCWB010000105.1, read on the forward strand.
GGGGAAGATCCACTTGTCGGTGAATGGATCGGGCGAACCCGCCCCGCCGAGCTTGCCGATGGTATGGAGCAGCATCACGCCGTCCTGCTCCAGCAGGCGAGCGCACGTGGCGTAGAACTCGTCGTAGTGGGCCAGCCCGACATGCTCGAACATGCCGATCGAGACGATCCGGTCGAACTGGCCGGTCACGTGCCGATAGTCCATCAGCTCGAACTGGACCTGGTCGGCGACGCCCTCGCGCTCGGCCCAGGCGCGGGCGTAGGCGATCTGCTCGGTCGACAGCGTCACGCCGAGCACCTCCACGCCGGCGACCTTGTGCAGATAGATGGCCAGGCCGCCCCAGCCGGAGCCGATGTCCAGCACGCGCTGCCCCGGCGACAGGTGCAGCTTGGCGGCGATGTGGGCAAGCTTGTCGCGCTGGGCCTGTTCCAGGCTGTTGGCGGGATCGGTGAAGTAGGCGCAGCTATATTGCCGCAGCGGATCGAGAAACAGGTCGTACAGGCGGTCGTCGAGGTCGTAATGATGCGCGACATTGCGCCGGGCCTTGGCCGGCAAGTTGCGGCGGAAGCGGGCTTTGAGGTCGTTCAAGCGCCCCTTGCTCAGCGCAGTCTTGCCCCGCTTGGCCCCTTGTTCCCACGGGTTGGACCCGACCACGATCTCAAGCAGGTCGAGCATTGAACCTTGCTCGATGAGCAAGCGACCATCCATGTAGAGCTCGCCGATCGCCAGCCGCGGTTTGCGGGCGAGTTGCGCGAGCGCGCGCCGGTCGGTCACGCGAAGGTGGACCTCCTTGCCGCCACCCGGACCCAGGATCTCGGTGCGGCCATCAGGAAGGACGAGCTTGATCCGGCCCTGCTTGACCAGTGAGCCGACCAAACGTTGCACCAATGACATGTCGCAGGACCCTTTTTCTGGTGCTCCGTTTGCCAAGGCCGAGCTTGCTCGGCAAGCTCAGCGCGGCTGCAGCGCCCAGCGCAAGGTCGACGCCAGCCCGAAGGTCGCCGCGCCGAGGCCCAGCGCGCCGATCCCGGACGACTTCAGCCCATGCAGCCGCCGACCCCAAGGCGGCAGCAGGTCGATCGCGGACTGGGTCAGCAGGGCCTGGATCGGCCGGGCGCGGAGTTTGCCCGCCGGCGCATTCAAAATGATGTCGCGCACGTTGCGGCTGCGCTCATCCGCCTTGAGCTCGGAAATAAAGCCGGTCAGCTGCGCCTGCGCCTCGCGATCCGTTGTCGGCACCGGGTCTGCCCCCAGCAACAGCGCGATAGGTGCCACGTCCGCCCAGTAGGCGTCCCGGTCGCCCTGGCTCATCGCCGGCTGCCCGAACTTGCGCCAGCCGGCCAGGAACATCGCCGAGCCGGCCAAGTGCACAAAGGCCAGCAGCTGCGGATCATTGGCGTCATAGGGCGTACCGTCCGGCAGCGTCCCGTTCACATGATCGTGAATGCGCCGCACCCGCTCGATCGCGGCCTGCGCCTCGTCGCGGTGGCCATAGGTGGTGACCGCGATGAACCGCGCCGTGTTACGCAGCCGACCATGCATGTTCTTCTGAAAATCACTGTGGTCCCACACTCCGGCCAGTGCCTTGGGGTGAAGCATCTGGATGAGCAGCGCGGCGATCCCGCCGACCATCATGCCGGTGACGTCGCCATGCACCCGCCACGCCACCGACCCGCGAGGGATCAGCGCGTGGTCCGACGACACGATCGGTTGCTGCCCACGCGAGGCGTCGTTGAAGAAGCTGACCACCTCGCCCGCAATGCGGCGGCGCAGATATTCGGTGGGCGGGGCGAGACTAGCCATTCCAACCCAACGCGCGGGTCAGGCCGCTCGCTCCGCGTCCACTTGGCTGCGGCGCTTCTTTTCCGCGGCGGTCTTGAGCTGGCCGCAAGCCGCATCGATGTCGCGGCCGCGCGGGGTGCGAACGGGGGCGGAGATGCCGCCTTCGAAGATGATGTTGCTGAAGCTGCGGATGCGCTCCGGCGTCGAGCAGTCGTAGGGCGCGCCGGGCCACGGATTGAACGGGATCAGGTTGACCTTGGCTGGCAAGCGGTAGTGCCGGATCAGCCGCACCAGCTCGCGCGCATGCTCGTCGCTGTCGTTCTTGTCCTTGAGCATGACATATTCGAACGTGATCCGCCGCGCATTGTTGGCGCCGGGGTAGTCGGCGCAGGCCTGCAGCAGCTCCTCGATGCCATATTTGCGATTGAGCGGCACGATCTCATCGCGGATCTCCTTGGTCACCGCGTGCAGCGAGACTGCAAGGTTGACCCCGATCTCATCGCCGCAGCGCTCCATCATCGGCACCACGCCCGACGTGCTGAGGGTGATGCGCCGCTTGCTGAGGCCCAGGCCGTCGCCGTCCATGACGATTTTCAGCGCGTCCCGAACATTGTCGAAGTTATACAGCGGCTCGCCCATGCCCATCATCACGATGTTGGTCAGCATGCGGCCTTCCGGCTGGCTCGGCCATTCGCCCAGCGAGTCCCGCGCGAGCATGACCTGGCCGACGATCTCGTGCGGCTCCAGGTTGCGGACCAGCCGCATGGTGCCGGTATGACAGAAGCGGCAGTTGAGCGTGCAGCCGACCTGGCTCGACACGCACAAGGTGCCGCGATCCGCATCCGGAATGAACACCATCTCGAAGTCATGGCCGTCATGCGTCTGCAGCAGCCACTTGCGGGTGCCGTCCGTCGACACCTGCGCCTCGACCACCGCCGGACGAGCGATGTGGAAGCGCTCCGCCAGCCACGGGTGCTGGGCTTTGGCGATGTCGGTCATCAGCGCGACGTCGGTCACGCCGCGGTTGTAGATCCAGTGCCACAGCTGCTTGGCGCGCAGCTTGGCCTGCCGCGGCTCAAGCCCGGCTGACTCCAGCGCGTCGCGAATCTGGTCCTTGGACAGGCCGACCAACTCCACCCGCCCGTCGGCACGCGAAACGGTCGCCCGTGGAACGGGCACGGGATCGATCGGGCCGGGAATCGGCATCAGGGTGGTATCGGCGCTCATGGTGAGCCGCCCATGTAGTGGCAATTGCGGCTTTTTTCTAGCGGTCCCGCGAACAGGCAGCCGCGGCGGCATCGATAGCGGTGGGCGCGCCGCCCAGCAGGTAGCGATCGGTGAAGCCGCCGCTCGCCGCTCGAAAACGCACTCGCATATCGCCCGCGCCGCGGATGGCGGCGATGATCGCCCGCTCCTGCGCCGGTCCACGGCTCCATGCGTCCGGCCCGCGGGTCAGCAGCTGGAACGGTCGCCCGCCGATCAGCAACAGCGCCGTGCTGCCCGGTCGCGCCGGCCGGCTCAGGCGCAGGTGCAGTTCGCCCAGCCGTCCGCGCGATCTGGGACGGTCGAAGCTGATGCTGGCGCGGGCCTGCTCGCGACCCTTGGGCGCCACCAGTTCGGACCGAGCCACGGCCGCACAGCTGCGCCCGCCGCGGCGGTCGATGGCTGCCCAATGCGGGCCGGCATAGAAGGTCCGCGCGTCGGCCGCCACGGCCCATGATCCGGCCACCAGGAGCGAGAGGAAGCTTAGTGAACAGGGATATATCCGTGCGAAGCGAGCCACGCCGCGGACAGCCCACTTCCAAGTCGCTTGGCCTGCTTCCGTCACCCTCATCTACTGCCTTCCCCAGCGCGCTGTTGGCAAGACATGCGCCAAGCCAACTGTGGCCGAGTTGCACCGCATCGGACCTAAAAGCTGCAGTTTTCTCTCAACTGCTTGAGGCAGAGCATCCGCTATGACACATGGGCATGGCTCGGTTCCATGTTGCTCTAGTTGGGGCGCGTTTTGACCCGAGCCGATCTTTCGCAGCCTACCGCCCCATGACCGTCGCCGCCCTGCTGGAGCGCGCCGCCGCCGAACTCGCGCTGTTTGCCGCCGTCGGCTTCCTGCTGTTCGCACTCGACGACCTGTTGGTCGACATCATCTACTTCGGTCGGTTGCTCGGCCGGCGCATCACCGGCGCGGGCCGGGAAGAGCTCGACGCCCGCAGCCTGCCGAAGCCAAGCGCGCCCGGCTGGCTGGTGGTGCTGATCCCGGCGTGGGACGAAGCGGCGGTGATCGCACCCATGCTCCGCGCCACGCTGGAGCGGCTTGACCATCCCGACTTCACCCTGCTGCTCGGCCACTACCGCAACGACCCCGCCACCGCAGCTGCCATCGCGTCCGTCGGCGATCTGAGAGTTATGCAGGTCGAGGTGCCGGAGAGCGGCCCGACCACCAAAGCCGATTGCTTGAACCATCTCTACTCGGCCCTGATCCGGCTCGAAGCGGAGCGCGGCCGCAGTGCCAAGGCGGCGATTTTGCACGACGCCGAGGATCTGGTGCATCCCCGGGAGCTGGCGGTGTTCGATGCACTGATCGAGCGGGCCGCGTTGATTCAATTGCCGGTGGTTCCGCTGACCGACCCGGCCTCCAGCTGGATCGCCGGCCATTATTGCGACGAGTTCGCGGAGAGCCATGCCAAGGAGCTCGTCGTGCGCCAGGCGGTCGGCGCGGCGGTGCCGCTCGCCGGCGTCGGGTGCGCCATCCGCCGCGACACTCTGTCGCAGCTTGCGGCGCAGAATGACGGCAAGCCGTTCGCCGGCGGCAGCATGACGGAGGACTATGAGATGGGCCTGCGAGTGGGCGCGCTTGGCGGGCGCACGCTGTTCGTCCGCTTGCCGGAGGAGCGCGGCCACCCCGGCATGGTCGCCAGCCGCGGGCACTTCCCGGCGACGCTCGGCGCCGCCGTGCGGCAAAAGGCGCGCTGGCTTGGCGGCATCGCGCTGACCGGCTGGGATCGGCTCGGCTGGCATGGCGGCTGGGGCGAGCGCTGGTTCCGCATGCGCGACCGCAAAGGTCCGCTGGCCGCCGTGCTGCTGTTCGCCGGCTACCTCGCCGCGCTGCTGTGGGGTCAGCTCAAGCTGGCCGAGGGGCTTGGCGCCCTGGCCGCCGCGCCGCCCTCGCCGACCCTGCTCCTGCTGTTGAAGGTAAATACCATGCTGCTGCTTTGGCGCCTGCTGATGCGGGCGAGTTTTACGGCTCGCGCCTATGGTCTTGGTGAGGGTCTGGTGTCCTTGCCGCGGGTGGTCGTCGGCAACCTCATCGCCATGTTGGCCGCGTGGCGCGCCTTTGCGCTCCACCTCAAGGGCGGTCCTCGTCAATGGGACAAGACCGCGCATATGTTTCCAGCAGAGGCCGCTCGCTGATGAGCGCGCCCGTCCGCTTCCTAGCGGTCGCCGTGTTCGGCTGGGTCACCGTCCGCGCCGCCGCTCAGGCGCTCTGGG
>CADCWB010000106.1 GCA_902806295.1 uncultured Sphingomonas sp.
CGACCGCCGGGTGACAGGTCAGAACCGCTTCTAGTTGGCTCGGAAAGACTTTGAACCCACCGACATTGATCATGTCCTTGGCGCGGTCGACGATGCGGATGTATCCGTCGTCATCGATCAGCCCGATGTCGCCGGTGCGGAACAGACCGTCCGCGAGCGGGTCGATCCGGCGCTCGGCGGCTTGCCAATAGCCCTGCATAACCTGCGGGCCGGCGACCGCGATCTCTCCTTTTTCGCCGCGGGCTACTTCGCTGCCAGTCTCGTCCACGATCAGGATGCGCGTGGCGGGCAGGGGCTGGCCAACCGTGCCCGACTTGGCCGCGCCGACGAACGGATTGACCGACGCCACGCCTGCGCTTTCGGTCATGCCATAGCCTTCGAGCAGTCGAGCGCCGGTGACCGCCTCGAAGCGATTCTTCAGCGCCGGCAGCATGGCCGCGCCGCCGGAAAAGCACTGCCCGACGCTGGAGAAATCGGTCCTGGCAACCGCCGAATGCTCCAGCATTGCCTGGTACATGGCCGGCACTCCGCATAAATCGGTGCAGCGACGCCGGGCGATGGCGGCGAGTGCCTCGCCAGGGTCGAACTTCGGCAACAGCACGATTTCCCCCCCGCTCAGCACCGCACGGTTGAGGACCGCGGTATTCGCGAAGATGTGGAACAGCGGCAGGGCACCAAGCACTCGAGTCTCGGCCCGCTTGGGACCCGGCTCGATTGCAGCCAATTGCTGAGCGTTGATCGACAGGTTGGCGTGGCTCAGGGCCGCTCCCTTGGGGACTCCAGTCGTTCCGCCGGTATATTGGATAAGGGCGATGTCCCGAGCGGGATCGATCGCCACCGGAGATGGTTTGCCGTCATTGTCGAGCAGGTGGTTCCAACGAACCACACGGGCGTCTTCGGGTAGCGGCTGCCTCTCGCGGCTCTTGAGCAAGCGGAAGCCGAGCGCCTTGGCGAACGGAAGCACTTCGGTGAGCGAGCCGACGATGAGCTGGTCGATCGCTCCGGCGTCCAGCAGCGCCTGCACCGGCGACCAGAGCCGCTGGAGGTCCAGGCACACAAGCGCGTCGATCCCAGCGTCGCGGGACTGAGCCAGCACCTCGTCGGGCGAGTAGAGCGGCGAGAAGTTCACCACCGTCGCACCGGTCAGCAGCGCGCCATAGTAGGCGATCGGGTAGTGGGGAGTATTGGGCAGAAACAGGCCGACACGGCTTCCTGGACCGATGCCGCGCGTCTGAAGGCCCCGCGCGGCGCGGCAAGCCTGCGTCCACAAGTTCGAGTAGCGGGTGGTGCGGCCGTAGAAATCCAGCGCGATCCCATCGGGTTTCCTGGCTGCCGCTCGACGCAGCAGGTCGGCGATCGGGCACGGGACGAAGCTCCGCTCCCAGCTGCCTGGATGCACATAATCTTCGGACCAGGGCAGCATGGGGGGAACTCCGCGGAAGCTTGTCGAGCCATTTGTAGAAGGGCCAACACACAACCAGAATGACCTACATAGGTTGCCGAGCCGTAACCGACCTCAGCGCTTGCTCAGCCGTGCCCGCAAGCGCCGATAACCTGCGAGCGGAGAGAAGCGGTTGACATAGAAGTCGAACAGCCACTTCTCACCCGAGGCGTTCAGCGTGTGCGGACCGCGCGCCTCGGCCAAGCGCAGCTCTCCAGCCGGACGCTCGACGTAACGCTCGGGCGAGAGTTCCTCGATCACGAACAACAGCAGCCCGTCGCCGTACTCACGGGTGAAATCCTGTCCGATCCGTATCAACCGCCCGTCATGAGGCAGAATGGCCCCGCCCATGCGCGCTCCAGCCGGGGAGAAGTGAATGGGGCTGGCGGGATGCTCTTCATACGGACCGGCGGGAGCGGGGGCATGCCACAGCCGCAGCACGGAAGAGCCTTCCCGCTCGACATTGCCGAATAGATATACGCGGCCTTCATGTAGAAGCGGGGTAGGGTCCAGCAGCCGCGGACTGCCTGGGAGATCGAGCAGCCCAGCATACTCCGCCCCATGAGCAGCGAGCCGGAATAGTCGCGGCTCGCTCCAGTCAACGGTCTCCGGGATGCAATAGTGCTCGCCGTCGAACCTGATCGTCGCGGGATAGCTCAGGTGGTCGCGACCGCCGATCAGGGTCGTGAGCTGGCCCTTATCCCAGTGCACGATCTCGCCGACGCCGTCCGCGCTGCGCAAGGCTTCCGCGAGAAAGCCGCCGCTTGGGTGCGGAAAGGGATCGGCCAGGAAGCGGCGTGCGGGCGGAGTGGGCAGCACCCACCATAAGCTGCGCGGAGGCAAGGTGAGGTCCTTGCCGCGTGGAGCAGTGGCAACCGCCCAAGCCTTCTCCATGAACGCGCCGTAGAACAATCGCCTGATGCTCGCGGCCAGCATCCTCAGGACAAGCTTCACCACCTGGATGTTGGACGGCAAGCGGTAGTTCCGCCCAGTCGGTGCAATGTCCAGCGGATCGCCGGTCGTGGCTCGCCTGACCGCTTCGCCAAGCAGGAGCGGAGAGACGGCGTAAGCGTCGGCCAGTGTCTTGCCCCAGCTGTGCGGGTGCACCTTGGTCTCGGCAAAGGCGAGGACCTGTCCGGCATCGAGCCTGTTCGACAGCCGCTGCACGATCTGCCCGACGAGAGGAGAGCCCTCGACCATCTCCCAATAGCCGGCGGGTCGGCCCCTGAAATGGCGCGGGTCGCCATGGTGATAGGACAGGATCGGCACCGGCAATTGCTCGGGCGGCGGCACGCGCAACAGCCCGAGCCCAAATTTGATCAACACAGCCGGCTGGTCGGTCGCGATGCGCTCTAACAGCTCGGTTGGTAGTCTCTGCCAGCTGCCGTCCCATTCGCTGGCGAAATCCGTGACGTCGGCCACGGGCAGTTCGGGCGGGAACGGCACATTGCGGGTGGCGGTCCTGCGTAGCGAGCATCGGTTCAGCGCATAATAGGCGCCGTGCCGAACGGGCGAGAGCTGTCGGCGGCTGTTGCTACAGCGGTACAGGAGGAACTCGGTCCCGGGTGGCAGCTGCCGCAGCGCCGCGGCCTGCCACGCGGCAAGCCGGTCCCCATCGAGAAAGACGCCAACCCGCACCCTCGTCAGATCGCTCGCGCGACCAGTTCCTTCATAATCTCGCTGGTTCCGCCGTAGATGCGGGTCACGCGGGCGTCGCGCCACAAGCGGGCGATCGGATATTCGTTCATGTAGCCGGCGCCGCCGTGCAGCTGCAGCGCCGCGTCGCAGATCGCGAACTGCTCCTCCGAATGCCACAGCTTGGCGGCGGAGGCCTCGGCGGGGGTCAGCTTGCCGGCGACATGGCGTTGGATCGCCCAGTCGAGATGGGCCCAGCCGACCTGCAGCCGTGACTTGAGGTCGGCCAGGGTGAAGCGGGTGTTCTGGAATTCGAACACCGTCTTGCCGAACGCCTTGCGGTCCTTGGTGAACTCCACCGCGAGGTCGAACGCGCGCTGGGCCGCGGCCTGGCACTGCACCGCGATCGACAGCCGTTCCTGCGGCAACTGGTTCATCAGCATGGCGAAGCCGGAATTCTCGCCGCCCAACAGGCGGTCGGCGGGTAGCGAAACCTCGTCGAAGAAGAGCTCGGACGTGTCGTTGCCGTGCAGTCCTATCTTGTCGAGGTTTCGGCCGCGGCTGAAGCCCTCGTCCGTGGCCTCGACCAGGAACAGGCTGATGCCCTTGGCGCCGCCCTGCTCGCTGGACCGTGCGCAGACGATCACCAGGTCGGCACTTTGCCCGTTGGTGATATAGGTCTTGCTGCCGCTCAGCCGCCACCCGTTGCCGTCACGCCGTGCCACTGTGCGCATGCCCTGGAGGTCGCTGCCGGCGCCCGGCTCCGTCATCGCGATCGCACTGACCACCTCGCCCGAGACCATGCCGGGCAGCCAGCGCTCCTTCTGCTCGTCCGAACCGTAGGCGATCAGGTAGTCGGCGACGATATCGCTCTGCAGCGAGAAGCCGGCCGCCGATCCGGCGTAGCTGATCTCCTCAGAGACGATGGCGTTGTAGGTAAACGGCAGACCGGGTCCGCCATATTCCTCCGGCACGCCGGGGCAGAGCATGCCGGCCTGACCCGCTCGGAGCCAAGCATCACGCTCGACAATGCCCTCGCGTTCGTGGCGTTCGGTGTCGAGGCCGGCGACGACCCGCCGCACCGTGTCGCGGAAGGCGTCGTGCGATTCATCGAAGATGGTGCGGGTGGACGTGTCCAGCATGGTTGCTCCTTGCAGCCTGTCCACGCTAGCGGCTGCGGGCGCGACACGAAAGATGGATGCATGGCCGGACCGCTCGCAGGACTGACGATCGTCGAGATGGCCGGACTCGGCCCGGGGCCATTCGCCGCCATGATGCTGGCCGATCATGGGGCCAGGGTGATTCGCGTCGAGCGGGCAGGGCAGTTGGCCGTGCCGAACGATCCGCTCACCCGCAACCGGGAGAGCATCGCACTCGACCTCCGGCAGGAGGAGGGGCGCGATATCGTGCGCACGCTGGCGAGCCGGGCCGATGGACTGATCGAGGGCTATCGGCCAGGCGTGATGGAGCGGCTGGGACTTGGACCGGAGCCGCTGCTCGAGGTCAATCCGAGGCTCGTCTATGGCCGGATCACCGGTTGGGGGCAGGAGGGCCCGCTGGCGCAGGAAGCCGGGCACGACATCAACTATCTGGCGCTGACGGGATTGCTGTCCTGCATCGGCGAGGCGGACCGGCCAGCGGTGCCGCCGCTCAACCTGGTTGCCGATTATGGCGGCGGCGGGCTGATGTTGGCCTTCGGCATGGTGTCGGCCTTGCTCCATGTGCAGCGGGGCGGGCAGGGCCAGGTGATCGACGCGGCGATGAGCGACGGGGCAGCATTGGTGGGAGCGCTGATCTACGGCATTCGAGCCGCTGGCGCGTGGAAGGATGAACGCGGCGCCAACCTGCTGGACGGAGGCGAGCCGATCTACGGCTGTTACCGCTGCTCCGATGGCAAGGAGCTGGCCGTGGGCGCGATCGAACCGCAGTTCCGGATGGTGCTGCTGCAGGGACTGGGCCTCGGCATGGTCCCGAGCCGGGCGGAGATCGCGAGCGTGATCGCGACCCGAACCCGCGACGAGTGGGTTGCGCAGTTCGCCGGTCAGGACGCCTGCATCGCTCCGGCGCTCGGGCTGGCTGAAGCGCCCTCGCACCCGCACAATCGGGCCCGGGGCACCTTTATCGAGCTTGACGGCGTAGTGCAGCCAGGGCCCGCCCCGCGTTACTCCGGCACTCGCAGCGAGCCGCCAAGCGCACCTCGGCGTGAGGGCGAGGACGGCGCTGCTATCCTGGCCGAACTGGGCTACCCGCAAGGAGCCATCTCCGACCTCAAGGACAAGGGAGTGCTGCGGTGAACCCGCTTTACCAAGGCATGCCGGTCTCCGTCTTCGAGCGGATGAGCCTGTCTGCGGCTGAGCATGACGCGGTCAACCTCGGCCAAGGCTTTCCCGACTTCGGCTGGCCCGAACCACTGGTGACCGAAGCCGCCCGTTTGCTGCGCGAAGGGAGCAACCAGTATCCACCGTCGCGCGGGCTCCCGACGCTGCGACAGGCAGTGGCCGACCATTACGACCGCCACCAGGGGCTCGATCTCACTCCCGAGCACGTGCTGATCACCAGCGGCGCAACGGAGGCGATCGCCGCCACCATGCTGGCCCTTGTCCAGCCGGGGGACGAAGTGATCGTGATTGCGCCCGCCTACGACGCCTACGCGCCGCTGATCCGCCGCGCGGGCGGGGTCGTCCGCGAAGTGGCGCTACGCGCGCCCGACTGGCGGCTTGATGCGGCTGGGCTGCGGGCAGCGGTAACGGCCGCCACCCGGCTGATCATCCTCAACAACCCGCATAATCCAACCGGCCGCCTGTTCGACGCTGCCGAGCTTGAGGCGGTCGCCGCCGTTGCGCGTGAGCACGACCTGCTGGTGCTCAGCGACGAGGTTTGGGAGCATGTGCTCCTAGGCGATGCCCGGTTCACGTCATTGGCGGCGCTGCCCGGCATGGCGGAGCGAACGCTGAAGTGCGGCTCGGCAGGAAAGATGTTTTCGCTGACCGGCTGGAAGGTCGGCTGGCTGGTCGCCACGCCGGAGCTTGCCGCCGTGGTCGCACGCGCCCACCAGTTCCTGACCTTCGCAACGCCGCCGAACCTGCAAGCCGCCGTCGCCTGGGGCCTCGGCCAGGACGACTGGATCGTGCCCATGCGGTCCGCCTTCACCCGCGCCCGCGACCGGATGGTGAGTGGCCTAGAGCGGTCGGGCTATGTCGCGCTGCCGGCCCAAGCCACTTACTTCCAGTGTATCGACCTGCACGCGTCCGGCATCCCGCTGGATGATGAGCAGTTCGCCATGCTGGCGGTCGAACGCGCGGGCGTTGCTTCCATCCCCATATCCGCCTTCAGCGAGAAGGAACCCGTGACCACCATGATCCGCCTGTGTTTCGCCAAGCGCGACGAGACTATCGATGCGGGGCTAGCCGCATTGGCCAAGGCGAGGGCACTGGCATGCTGAGTCCCGCGGAGGACACCGCCGACACGCTCCGCGCCCTTGGCGCGACCAGCGAAGGCGCGTTGGAGAGTCGTTCACCGATCGATGGATCGGTGATCGGCTCCGTGCCCCAGTGCGCTGATCACGACGCGGTCTGTGCCCGTGCGCAGCAAGCGTTTCTGCAGTGGCGCACCGTTCCTGCTCCGCGCCGCGGGGAACTCGTGCGCCTGCTGGGCGAGGAATTGCGTGCTCATCGGGAACCGCTCGCCCGGCTGGTCACGTTGGAATCCGGCAAGATCCTGGCCGAGGGGCTTGGCGAGGTGCAGGAGATGATCGACATCTGCGACTTCGCGGTCGGTCTCTCGCGCCAACTCTATGGCCTGACCATCGCTTCCGAGCGACCGAACCACCGGATGATGGAGCAATGGCATCCGTTGGGCCCGGTGCTGGTGATCTCGGCCTTCAACTTCCCGGTGGCGGTCTGGGCGTGGAACGCGGCGCTGGCGTTGGTCTGTGGCGATCCAGTCGTCTGGAAGCCGAGCGAGAAAACGCCGCTGACCGCTGCGGCCGTGATGGCGTTGGCGAACCGGGCACTTAAGCGGTTCGGCGATGCTCCAGACGGGCTGCTGCAAGTGTCGCAAGGTGGGCGGGAGCTGGGCGAAGCGCTGGTCGACGATGCTCGCCTGGCACTGGTCTCGGCCACCGGCTCGACCGCGATGGGGAGGGCAGTCGGACCGCGCGTGGCTCAGCGCTTTGGGCGAGCGCTGCTGGAGCTTGGCGGCAACAACGCGATGATCGTGGCGCCGTCCGCCTATCTGGCCCTGGCCGAGCGGGCAATCCTCTTCTCCGCTGTCGGCACCGCCGGCCAACGCTGCACCACACTGCGCCGACTGATCGTGCATGAAGGCATCGCCGACCGACTAGTTATCCGCCTTCGCGGAATGTTTGCCAACGTCGCCATCGGCGACCCGCGCGTGCCGGGCACCCTCATCGGACCACTGATCGACGAGCCTGCATTCGAAGCCATGCGCGGCGTGCTCGGTGCCGGGATCGAGCGGGTCGAGGCAGTGGACGGGGGCTGCTACGTTCGGCCGGCAATCGTCGAGGTGGCGGAGCAGGCTGGGACGGTGCTTGCCGAAACCTTCGCGCCGATC
>CADCWB010000107.1 GCA_902806295.1 uncultured Sphingomonas sp.
CGCTCTGGCGGTCGTGGTCAGCTCCGACTAATTAATGCGCATGCCGGTGGAATCTCTGCGCGATGCTCGGGATCGTGGGCGAGCGGCGGCCATCGTGGTGACCATTCACCTCGGGCTGGGCTACGCGCTGGTCAGCGGCTTGGGCGTTGGCCTCGACAGTGCGCCGGAGGAACGGACCGCCTTGCCGCTCATCCTCGTGGAGCCGGAGCCGCCGGAGCCTTCGATCCCAATGATCCCCGAGAAAGTTCGCCGGGCCACTAAGCGACCGAAGGACCCGGAAGGCGCTGCGGCCTTACCAGCCCTCAAGAACACACCCACGCCCGTCGTTGCCCCCGACCCCATAATCTCGCTTCCGGCCGCAACGCCGCTGCCCGCTGCGCCGATTGCCGGACAAGGCACTGCGCCGCTCGCGGGAGCTGCGCCGATTCCTGGGCCGGGCACCGGTCGCGGTGGGACCGGCGTGGGCCTCGGCGCAGGGCAGTTCGGCGATGGAACCGGCGGCGGCGGCGGGGGTGGTGCAGCCAGCCCGCCCCGATATCTGCGCGGCAACATCGGCTGGCGCGATGTCCCGAGTTCACTCCTCGCACGCCGCCCCCGTGGCACCGTTCTGTTCCGATTGCTAATTGATCGGCATGGCAAGCCGGTCAGCTGCGTCGTGACCGGTTCATCGGGCGATGGCGGATTGGACAGAAGCACCTGTGCTGCAGCCGTTCGTCGGCTCCGCTATGCTCCGGCGCGAGACAGGTCTGGGCGTGCGGCCCAAGCCTGGACTGAGGGACGCAACGAGTGGATTCCAAATGCACCACCGCCCGACCAATGGTACGAGGCAGACTTGATCAAGGACTGACCTCCGCTCGCTGATTTATCGCATCAGGTGCAGAAGCTCCCGCTGACCGCAGCTGGACTCCTCATGCCGCGACTGCCGGTACCTCATACTCCGCCGCGGCGGCGCTTAGGCCGTCAACGAACTCGCGGATGTGGGCCTCTTCGATGATCAGCGGCGGCAGGACGCGCACGACGTTGTCGCCGGCCGCGACGCTCAGGATCCCGCGGGTACGCAGATAGGCGACGAAGGCCCGGCTGTCCGTCTTCATCTTGATGCCCAGCATAAGGCCCAGCCCGCGCACGTGATCGAACAGATGGTCGTGGTTAGGCATCATCTGCTCCAGCGCATTGCGAAGCCGCTGGCCGGTCTCGCGCACATTGGCCAGAAACTCCGGCGTGGCGACCACGTCCAGCACTGCCTCCCCGGCCGCCATCGCCAGCGGGTTGCCGCCATAGGTCGAGCCATGGGTACCGATCACCATCCCGCTGGCCGCATGCTCCGTCGCGAGGCAGCAGCCTAGCGGGAATCCGCCGCCAATGCCCTTGGCCGAGGCGAGAATATCGGGCGTAATACCATATTGTTCGTAGGCGTAGAGCGTGCCGGTGCGGGCGACGCCGCACTGAACCTCGTCCAGCACCAGCATCAGGTCCTGCTCGTCGCAGATGGCGCGCAGGCCGGCCATGAACTCCTGGCTGGCGGGGCGGATGCCGCCCTCGCCCTGGATCGGCTCGACCAGGAAGCCGGCCGTATTCGGACCGACCGCCGCCCGCGCTTGCTCCAAATTGTCGAACTCGACGACCGTGAAGCCTTCGAGCAGCGGCGCGAAGCCGTCGCGCAGCTTGACCTGGTCGGTCGCGCTGATGGTCCCCATCGTCCGCCCATGGAAGGCGTTTGAGAAGGTGATCAGCTCGTTTTTGTGCGGGTTGTCCTTGGCATGATGGTAGCGCCGCGCCGTCTTGATCGCGCACTCCACCGCTTCCGCGCCCGAGTTGGTGAAGAACACCGTGTCGGCGAAGGTCAACTCCGTCAGCCGCTTGGCAAGGCGCTCGCCTTGGGGAGAGCCGTACAGGTTCGACACATGCATCAGCGTCTCGGCCTGCTTCTGGATCGCGCCGATCAGGTGCGGGTGGCTGTGCCCGAGCAGGTTCACCGCGATGCCGCTGGCAAAGTCGAGATAACGCTCGCCGTGCTCGCCGATCAGGTACGCGCCCTCACCCTTGACCGGCCGCACATCGGAGCGCGGGTAAACGGGCATGAGTGGCGTGATCGCCATGAAGGGCCCCTATGACTGGGCGCAAGCGGGTCGCGCGGCCCCCGCCGCGCCGCTGGCGATATAGGAAAGCCGCCCTCAAAGGGCAAAAGGAAAAGGCGCGCCTCGCTCAGTGATTGGTGCGGCTGGCGGCTTAGCGGGGCCGGTGATCGATGATCTTTTCGCGGCGTTGACCCGCGGCTTCCGCTGCTGCATCGATCAAACGACCGCCGGTTTCTAGGGCGGCTTCCGGCGTCAGCGCGACATTCACCGCATCGGGACCTTCGACCAGAACCTTGTCGTCAGCCGCTACGACCTTACTGGGTTGGCCATGAGTCTGCTTGGTCATCCTTGAGCAACTGCTGACCTGAACTCTGGTTCCTCGCGCCAGCACTCCGGCCGGATCCATGAAAAAGGGCGCCGAGGTTTCCCCCGGCGCCCTCGATTATTTGGACAACTTAGCCGGGGTAACGGCCGCGGTCGTCCTCGTAGCGGTCATCCCGGCCATCGCGGTCGCGATCGTACGGGTTGTTGTAGCCGTTGTACCCGTTGTCGTAGCCGCCATAGTTGTTCACGCGACCGTTGCCGTCGCGCCGCTCGTACGATAGCCGCTGTTCGAGCCGCGCGATCCGGACGTCGAGTTCACGGCGCTCACGATTGCCGACGCGTCCGTCGTAGCTGACCTGGCGGACCCGCTCACGCAGGTAACGCGCTTCCTGGCGCAGGGCGCGCGCCTCGCGCTCGCTGATCCGGTCGCGGCTGTCCATCCGCTCGATCGCGCGCTGCAGGCGATCCACCCGGACCTGATAAGCACGGACCAGGCCATAGTTGTTCTGCCCGTAGCCATTGCCATAGCCCTGCCCGTAATAAGGCTGCTGACGGGCCGGAGCCGGATAATATTGGGCGGCGGCCGGCGCGGCCGCAGTCAGGGCACTTGTGGCGACGGCGGCGGCGATAAGAAACTTACGCATGATACACTCTCCTTTTGAGCGTTGATGCATGCTTCTACGCCGACTTGATTGTTTCGACCCTGAACAGGTCCGTTAGCTGCCGTTCAACTTTGTCAAAGGGTCAACTACTTGGACTTGTTCAGTTCTTGATCTTCCACCCGGCCCTGAGCAGCAAGTAACAGGCCGCCCACAGCACCAGGTTCAGCACGGCTAGGCCGATCGCTCCGACCCAGATCGGCGAGTCGGCTTCGCTCAAGAAGCCGTACCGAAAGCCGCTGATTACGTAGAAGAACGGATTGGCGTGGCTGATTGCGCGGAAGGTCGGCGCCAGGCTCTCCACCGAATAGAAGGTGCCGCTCAGCAGTGACAGCGGCGCGACGACGAAGTTGGTGATCGCGGCGGCATGGTCGAACTTCTCCGCCCAGATGCTGGTCAGCAGGCCCAGGAAGCTCAGCATCAGCGATCCCATCAGCCCGAACCACACCGCCGCCAGGGGATGCTTCAGCCCGACATGCACGCCCGGCCACAGCGCCATCGCCAGCCACACCGCGAAGCCGACCAGAAAGGCCCGGGTCACCGCCGCCGCGACCAGGCCGAAGATCAGCTCGCCCGTGGACAGCGGAGGCATCAGGTAATCGACGATGGTGCCCTGGATCTTGCCGACCAGCAGCGAGAAGCTCGAGTTGGCGAAGGCGTTCTGCACCATCGCCATCACAATCAAGCCCGGCGCGATGAAGTCTGCGAACGGCACCCCCAGCACCTGCCGCTTGACCCCGCCCAGCGCCACGGTGAAGATCACCAGGAACAGCAGCGTGGTGACCGCCGGCGCCCACACCGTCTGGGTCTGCACCTTGAAAAAACGCCGCACTTCTTTCACATAGAGGGTCTTCAAGCCTCCAACGTTGATGCCTTGCAAGCGGGCCTGACCGGGTTCGCTGCGGACCCAGGCGGATGCGGTGGACGGCTGGTCATTCACAACGTCTGCGCCTATCGGCTGCCGCGGCGGAACTAAAGGGTTTTCAAACATCATGTCGTGGACGGAAGAGCGGATTGAGCAGCTGAAGGCCCGCTGGGCCGAGGGCGCCACCGCCAGCGAGATTGCGACCGAACTGGGCGGCGTCAGCCGCAACGCGGTGATCGGCAAGGCGCACCGCCTGGGCCTGGAAGCGCGTCCCTCCCCCGTGAAGCCGGGTGAGGACAAATCACTGCCCGGCGCCGAGGCAGGCGAGGCGGTCAGCAAGCCCATCAAGCAAACCGCCAAGCTGATCGAGGAAGCGCCGCCGGCCGAGCCGGTCCGGGTCCGTGACAAGCCGGCGATCGCGGCCGTGCTGGAGGCGGCGGCCCCGATGCCCTCCGCGGCCGAGCCGTCATCGCCGCGCCCCCAGCCGCAGCAGTCGCGCGGCAACGGGCTCGACCCCAATGTGCAATATCGCTCGGTCGGACCAGGCGGGTTCATCCGCCAAGGTCCCGGCGACACGCAGGCGCCGATCCCGCCCGCTCCGCCGCGCCGCCTCGTCCCGGCCAAGCCCAGCCCGGAGGTGGCCGAGAAGACCAGCCTGCTCGAGCTCAACGACCGCATCTGCAAGTGGCCGATGGGGCATCCCGGCGAGCCTGATTTCCATTTCTGCGGTCAGCCAGCCAACCCCGGCTTCCCTTATTGCGTGGCGCACTGCGGCGTGGCCTACCAGGCGCAGCTCCCCCGCCGCGACCGCCGTCCTCCGCCGCCCCTGCCCTTCGGCGGCCCGCGGGTTCGCTAAACCCGCCGGGCGCGGCTGCCCGCCGTGTAAGCGCTGCGCTCACAACAATGGCTCGGCTTGGTGGGGGCCGAGCCATCATCTCGCCAGGCAGGCTGGGGTCGTTGCCTGGCCTATGCGATCGCGAGCGCCGGCCGGGGCTTGCGCCGAGCGTGCATGGCGACGCCCATGCCGCCAAAGCCCATCAGCATCATCGCTCAAGTCCCCGGCTCGGGGACGGCCGCCACGCTGGTGGCGAAGATTTGCGCGTTGGAGGAGCCCTGCCCATTCGCCAGCCGGATCGTGTTGTCACGCACCGCACCCAGGACCGTGCTGGTGTTCAGGCCCGCGTAGGGCGGATTGTATCCGGCGGTGTTGTTCGTAGGCGAGCTGTCGGCAGTGGAAGAGGTTCCGTTCAACAGCAGGTTGATGATGGCCTGCTGGTCGGCGGTCGTGGCGCTGCCCGTTCCGCCCTGGAACAGGTTGCCGCCATAATAGCCCTGGCAAGCCATCGCGCCGCTGACATAGCCGGCCGAGCACGGGTCGACCACTGCGCCGAGCGCGGCGGTGACCGGTACTGCGGTGAGCGTCGCTCCAGCCAGAGCAACCGCGGTGAGAAGGATGTGCTTCATGATACTGTCCCCGCTTTGATGTGCGCCCCGCCGCCCACCGACTGGCCGTTCCGGTCCAATTTTATTCAGCGTATTTAACAGGACCACTTACTTGCCGAAAACCTGAGTTTTCGCTCGAACGAGCCTCGCCGTCCAACATCGGGAACGCAGTTCGACGTTGCCGACCCCAGCCCCTGGGCCGCGCGAACTTGCACACTAGGTTTGCAGTCGCTCCACGCTGCGAATGCCCCGTTTTCGCCGATGCCGCTCCTTCTCGCCGGCCGAACTCGACGGCTTTCTTCGTCGGCCCGCCCATACCGGCAACATGACCCTGGCGCGAGGCGTAGGACGGAGGGGGTGCGCGCAGTCTGCTCAATCGCTGCCGCGCCGAGCCATTGCCATCCTCACTCGGGCGAGCATACGTTGCTATCAGAACTGAGATGCCAGCCGACGAATTGGCACAGAGAACTCGCCGACTAGCCCGCCGGGGTGCCATTCAAGCTTTGTCGTTCCCCGAAGCTGGCGCTCAACGATGGCGGTGATGAGCCTGGAGCCAAAGCCCGCATCGCGCAGCTCACTTGGTGGCGGCCCGCCATTCTCTCGCCACCGGATCACCAGCCGTTCGGACGCGCTGTCTTCCTGCCAGTCGATTGAGACGCGCCCCTCGATGTTCGACAAGGCGCCATGCTCGGCCGCGTTCGCAACCAGCTCATAGATGAGGAGCGCGATCGGCTGCACCAAGGAGGAGGGCAGTGCGATCGGGGGCCCGGCCAACCTGACGCGTCCATTGCTGAATGGCTGCAGCTCGGCTTCGATCAGCTTGGCCAACGGAACCTCGCGCCAGCGCCGTTCCGATAGCATTCCATGAGCTTTGGCTAGGGCCTCTACCCGGCCCTGGACGGCTGCCGCATACCGTTCAACCGTGTCCGTCCGGCTCATCCGCACTATGCCTTGGACGAGCGCCAAAACGTTCTTGGCCCGATGATCGACTTCGCGGAGCAGGCGAAGCTCGGCAGCCTCCTGCTTACGAGCCTCACGCTCGGCGGTCACATCCTTTTGGGAAGCGAAATAGTAAAGAAGGCTTCCGTCGTCATCATGCACCGGACTGATGAACAGGTTGTTCCAGAAGCTCGAACCATCCTTGCGGTAGTTGAGGAGCTCTACCTCAACATCGTGCTCCTCGGCGATTCCACGACGAAGCTCGGCAACGACTTGCGGAGAAGTTTCCGGTCCTTGAAGGAAGCGGCAATTGCGACCGAGCACTTCTTCTTTGGAGTAACCGGACATCTCCAAGAAGGCGTGGTTCGCGAGCACGATGGGATTGTCGGGCTGTCGTGGATCGCTCACCACCATCGGCATCCGCGTACGCTCGACCGCGATGAACGCGAGTTCACGGCGATCGATCAAACCTTGGGGGGTGGCGGCAGCGGGTGAGTCGGCAGTAATGTGTCGGGCAGGTATCGGCGCGTCGCTCAAGATTGCTCTCTTTGTAAGTGTTCAGGTGCTTAGCCGCATAAACGCGCCGTAAGCCGCACGGGTGCAGTAACAAGTACAACGTGATTTCGCCTGCCGCCGCTCAGGTCTTTGAACATCCGTCACGAGCTTCAGATTAGGCAGCAGTCGGCAACCCACGCTTGCGGTTTGTTGCCAAGCGCCGAGGGTCCGCCTCCACTGACGAAGCCCGATTATATACGGTCTGGCCCGGTCCGTTGTCAGCAGCGCTCTCAGCGCTGGAGGAGAGCTTCGGCTCCCGGCCACCATCGCTACGTGGCTAGCAGCGGAATGTCCGCACGCGTTGAAGACTAAAGGCCTAGAAAAAGGCTCCGGAAGCGCACGCCCCCGGAGCCTTCAGGCTACCACCTCTTACGCGTGCTCGGGCACGCGCTCGTCGGCGTTGGCGTTGATCGTGCGCTGCTGGGGATGATTGCCGGCAGCGCCGCCGATTTCGATCTTGCGGGGCTTCATCGCTTCTGGAATTTCGCGCACCAGCTCCAGGCTCAGCATGCCGTCGCGCAGGTCGGCGCCGGTGACCTGGATATGGTCCGCCAGCGCGAACCGCCGCTCAAACGATCGGGTGGCGATGCCGCGGTGGATATAGTCGCTGCCGGTCTCCTCGCTCTTCTGGCCACGAATGATCAGCGAGTTCTGGTGGCTGGTGATCTCGACCTCGTTCGGCTTGAAGCCGGCGACCGCGATCTCGATCCGGAACCGGTTGTCGTCCAGCCTGATCAGGTCAAACGGTGGGTAGTTCTCCTGCGCGCCGGTCGCGGCGCTGCTTTCCAGCGTGTCGAACAATCGGTCGAAGCCAACAGCCGAGCGGCGGAAGGGAGCAAAGTCGAAAGCGCTACGCATGGTCTTGTCCTCCTTAGTTGAGCAACAAGGCGGAAGCCGCGGCGCACAAGGCCGCGGCCCCGTCACCGAACCTCTCCTGAGCGTCCGGCGGCAGGAATGTGGTATATATGTCACGAGGGTCAAGGGGCTCTGGCACCGCGCCGCAGGGGTGCTAAGAACCGGAACAAATGACGGACCTGTTCGGCTCAGCCGCTCCTCAACCAACTCCCGACACTTACGACGCTTCCGCGATCGAGGTGCTGGAGGGGTTGGAGCCGGTACGCCGTCGCCCAGGCATGTACATCGGCGGCACCGATGAGCGGGCCCTGCATCACCTCGCGGCCGAGGTCATCGACAACTCGATGGACGAAGCCGTGGCAGGTCATGCCAGCCGGATCGAAGTGATACTGGAGCCGGGCAATCGGTTAACGGTGATCGACAACGGCCGCGGAATGCCGGTCGATCCGCATCCAAAGTTTCCCGGCAAGTCGGCGCTGGAGGTGATTCTCACCACGCTTCACTCCGGCGGCAAGTTCGAGGGCAAGGCCTACTCCACCTCGGGCGGCCTGCACGGCGTCGGCGTGTCGGTCGTGAACGCGCTCTCAACCGAGACGGTGGTGGAGGTCGCCCGCGAGAAGAAGCTGTGGCGGCAGCGCTTCGCCAGGGGCTTGGCGCAAGGCCCGCTGGAGGAGGTCGGCGCTGCCCCCAACCGCCGCGGAACGAGTGTCAGCTTTCATCCGGACCCGGAGATCTTTGGCGAGCTGCAGTTCGACCCGGCCCGATTATACCGGCTGGCGCGGTCCAAGGCCTATCTGTTTGCGGGCGTGGAAATCCGCTGGCACTGCGATCCTGCGCTGGCGTCGGCCGAGGTGCCCGAAACGGCCACCTTCCAGTTCGCCAACGGTCTGGCCGACCACCTCAACGAACAGATCGGCGAACGCCCGTGCGTCACCAATGCGCCGTTTACCGGCAAGCAGGACTTTCCGGGCGAGCAGGGCAGCGCCGAATGGGCGGTCGCCTGGCCGCTCTACTCCGACGGTTCGGAGAGCTACTATTGCAACACCATTCCTACTCCTGACGGCGGTACCCACGAAGCGGGTCTGCGGGGCGCGCTGACCAAAGGGGTTCGCGCCTTCGGCGAGCTGGTCGGCCATAAGCGTGCCAAGGACATCACCGCGGACGACGTATTCAACGGCGTCGAGCTGATGCTGAGCGTGTTCATCCGCAATCCGCATTTCCAGAGCCAGACCAAGGATCGCCTCACCAGCCTGGAGGCCGCCCGCTTCGTCGAGGCGGCGGTGCGCGACCATTTCGACCATTACCTCGCCGACAACATGGATCGCGGCCGGGCGCTGCTCGGCTCGATCGTCGAGCGGATGGAGGAGCGGCTGAAACGCCGGGCCGAGCGCGAAGTGAAGCGCAAGACCGCGACCTCCGCCCGCAAGCTGCGCCTGCCGGGCAAGTTGACCGACTGCGCCTCCGATGCGCCCGAGGGGACGGAGCTGTTCATCGTCGAGGGTGACAGCGCTGGCGGCTCGGCCAAGCAGGCACGGGACCGCAAGACCCAGGCGATTCTGCCGATCCGCGGCAAGATTCTGAATGTCGCGAGCGCCACGGCCGACAAGATCCGCGCCAACAGCGAGATCGCCGACCTTCAACTCGCGCTCGGCTGCGGCATCCGAGACAAATGGGACGAAGCGAGCTTACGCTACGAGCGCATCATCATCATGACCGATGCCGACGTTGACGGCGCCCACATCGCCACCCTGCTGATGACCTTCTTCTTCCAGGAAATGCCTGAACTAGTCCGGCGAGGTCATTTGTTCCTCGCGCAGCCGCCGCTCTATCGGCTGACCTCGGGATCCAAGTCGCTCTACGCCCGCGACGACGCGCATCGGGCCGAGCTGGAGCGGACCGAGTTCAAGGGCAAGAAGGTCGAGGTCGGCCGCTTCAAGGGCCTGGGCGAGATGAACCCCAATCAGCTCAAGGAAACTACTATGGACCCGGCCAGCCGCTCGCTGCTGCGGGTGACCCTGCCCAGCCAGTATGAGGACCGGCAGCCGGTCAAGGACCTGGTCGAGCGGCTGATGGGCAAGAACCCGGAGCACCGCTTCGCCTTCATCCAGAACCGCGCGGCTGCCGTCGGCGACGACGTGATCGACGCATGACGCGACCGGGGATGGAGCGCCGCAACCCACTCCGCTCGCTCACGGCCCCGTCCCTGACCCGCAGTTCGGGCCGATCGCCCTGGCGCTCGCTCACCTTCCGTGTCCTGCTAGCGCTGGGGCTGGTCGCGCTTGCCTTTTCCCTGCTGTGGTTCGACCGGGATGGGTTGAAGGACAATATCGACGGGCATCTGAGCTTCGCCGACGTCATCTACTTCACGGCGATCACCGTC